>JBHLOP010000006.1:0-25226 GCA_048940375.1 Promethearchaeota archaeon
TAATCCTTAAGGTTTGATTTATTACGTTACACTACCATATCATATTACGCTATACATTCAACACAATCTTTTTTAGGAATTACATCCATATATCTTGTGTAGTGGTAGAATGGAAGACGAAAACACACCAAAGTTAATTCTTAATACTCTTGAAAATTCGATAAGGCATTGGAATCACATCCAATCACAATCATGGAAAGTAATCTCACAGATCCAAAATATAGCGGCAAAATTGGTGCACCTAAAGAAAGGATCACTTGGCAAATTGAAGAATTTTGAAAATATTGGTGAAAATATAGGACAAAAACTAGCCAAAAATTTGGAAGAAGCGATAATCAAATTGAAAAAGAGCCTCCCTAGATTTAAAACAATAGTAAAGGAGTTTAAGGAATTAGAAAAAGAATTAGGTGAATTCGAAGCAAGTATATTGTCAATGTTAGAAAAGAGCAATAGAATTGGAGAAGAATTTATTAAGATCTATAATGGAACTGTAAAACACTTTCTAACAAATGGAGAAATATTCAAAGAGTGTGTTGAATTCTGTCAACTAATTATAGAATTTATTAATGATACAGAGGAGCATTTTAATGTAAGTAAACTCATCGATGAACTTTCTATCCATGTCCGAGAGATCGTTCAGATGTATGAAAATGAACTTCTCGTTAAGGAAACGATCTGTAATGATATAAGTGCCCCTCTTCCTCCAATAAGTGTGCTTACAACTTACTTGTGGATCATCTGGATGACTGAGCCATATATTGAAACTGGCAGAATAGAAGAAATCAAAGAGGAGATGCGAGACATCTCTGAAAAAGTTTCACGCCTTTCCATTAAAACAACATAATCTTTTTAGGACTTCAAGTTTGTGTAATTTAAATTTCTTTTCGCCTGATGAGAAGGTCATAGTTTTTTAATGAGGAAATAAGCAATATTCCCTTCTTCTTCAAGATGAAATTCCATAAGATTGAATAATTATTTAAATTGCTTTCAACCTAAATCTGTTTCTAAATCAAAGAAATTTTTATTGAATATTGAAGTCATGTCAAAATCAATTTCTTTATGAATTCCGTTTTTTAATAGTTCAATAAAGGCATTTACTTCTCTGAGTAATAACGGATTTCAAGAATAATCAAAAATATGATCTATTGAGGAGAAATCATTGAAGAAAAGAGCAGAAATACATGTTACAGGCGTTGTACAGGGAATTGGGTTTCGACCATTTATTTACCGATTAGCACACAGATTAGGTTTAAAGGGGTATGTTTTAAACCTAGGTGACGCAGGAGTTGAAATCATTGTTGAGGGAGAAAAAGAAAGAATTGATTATTTTTGTAAGGCAATAAAAAAAGAAAAACCTGCTCTTTCGAGAATTGAAGGTTTCACAATGAGATGGAAGCCTTTTAATGGAGATTTTGATTCTTTTGATATAAGGAAAAGCAGTGAGAAAAAGGGATCACCAAAAGGTGCTGTATTTCCGCCAGATATTGCGATCTGCAATGACTGTCGAAAGGACATTTTTGATAAAAATTCGCGTCGATATAATTATCCTTTAATTAGTTGCACAAATTGTGGTCCAAGATTTAGTGTTATAGAGAGTTTACCCTATGATAGAGAAAGAACTTCAATGAAGGAGTTTCCTCTTTGCGAATCTTGTGTTAAAGAGTTCACAGATCCTACAACGAGATGGTTAAATGCACAAACAATGGCATGTCCAACCTGCGGGCCGCGTGTTAGTTTATATGGAAAGAAGGGTACATTGATAGAAGCTAAAGATTCAATAGAAGTTGCTGCACGTCTTATTTCTGAGGGATACGTTCTAGCGATAAAAGGAATTGGTGGCATCCATCTTGCGGTTAAAACGAGCGAAGATGAGCCTGTTATTAAACTCAGAAAACGTAGAAAAAAATCAAATAAACCTTTTGCCGTAATGAGTCCAAATCTGACAGCCCTTGAAAAATTCACTATTACAACATCTTTAGAAAAGAAATTGCTTTCATCTTTTCAGAGGCCAATAGTAGTGCTTAAGAAAAGATCACCTTCTGTTTTACCTGAAGAAATATCCCCAGGTCTTGATACAATTGGTGTAATGCTACCTTATTCAGGGATTCATTATTTACTCTTTAAACATTTAGATGAATTGGCTCTCGTTATGACAAGTGCAAATCAGCCTAGCGAGCCTATGTTCATTCAAAATGAAAAGGCCATAAGTAAATTAGGGAATATTGTTGACTACTTTTTGCTTCATAATAGACAGATCTTTCAAAGGAACGATGATTCTGTTGTGAAAATTGTTGCACAGAATGAAACATTTCTTAGAAGAAGCAGAGGATATGTCCCAGAATATATATCCCTCCCCTTTAAGGACATAAACGCTATTGGTGTTGGACCTGAAACGAATGTCACAGCAACGATCATTAAGTCCGATAAAGCATTTATGTCTCAGCATATAGGGGATGTTGACAATCTAACAACATTAAACGCTTTAAGAAAGACGACTAATCACTTTTTGAATCTGCTTAATCCTGAGAGCATAGATGTTGTATGTTGCGATTTACATCCCAATTTTCTCACAACTAGATATGCAAAAGAACTATCAGCTGAATTTAATTGTGAATTAATTCCTGTTCAACATCACGATGCCCATCTTAAGGCACTTATGGTAGATATGAAAATATCTGAACCTATAATTCTTATTGCAATTGATGGATTTGGTTATGGAGCCTTTGATGAACAGGCTTGGGGAGGAGAAATTCTTGAAGGTGATCTAAGATCATTTACAAGACCTGGAAGTCTAATGCCGCAACCGATGCCAGGAGGGGATAGATCCACGTACTATCCGTGCAGAATGCTAGGAGGTTCTTTATACAGTGAAATTGGTGAAGATGGTGTTCGAAATCTTCTGAGAAAGTATTGTATTCAAGGATTTAAACATGGAGAACAAGAAATAGATGTTATGTTGAAACAATTGGAACAAAATATTAATACACCTATGACTACTAGCGCAGGACGTTTTCTTGACGCAGTTTCTGCGCTTTTAAACATTTGTCAATTACGAACTTATGAAGGAGAACCTGCTATCAGACTAGAAGCCATTGCACGGGAAGGGAAACCAATAAAACTCTCGATCGAAGATTATATTCAATATAGGAAGAGGCGAACCTTTTTAGACACCTCAAAAATTCTTCTAGATTTAATAAAACTGAAAGAAAAAGGGATAGCAACAAAAAGCATTGCCAGCACAGCACAATATGCCGTCGCAAAAGGTCTATCTGACATAGCAGTTGAGATTGCAAATGAAAAAGGAATTAATGTGATTGGTGTTAGCGGAGGAGTTGCTTATAACGATTTTATAGTTAGAACCATTAAGGAAAATGTCATTCAAGGCAATCTTAGATTCGTACAACATAAGCGTATTCCTCCAGGAGATGGAGGTACCTCTATAGGACAAGCAATTGCTGGCGCATCAAAACTGACCAAAGACAAAGCATTTAAATAAAGTTGCCTATAACCATCCGAAGTTCTATAGAGCCTTTCGAGCTTATGTATCAGATATGACAGAAACCAATTCAAGAGGTGTAAGTATGGCAGATGAAAACACTGTGTACGTAGGTCACAAACCAGTGATGAACTATGTCCTTGCATGTGTTACTCAGTTAAACCAAGGCACAGGCAATATTATCATAAAGGCTAGAGGCCGTGCAATTAGCAGGGCAGTTGATGTAGCTGAAATCTTAAGAAAACGTTTCATGCCAGAAGTGGGCGTCAAAGATATAAGGATTAGCACAGAACAAATAAACACTCCTGAAGGCGCAACGAACGTAAGTGCTATGGAAATAATCATTGGAAAATAACTAAATTTGGAGGTTCTTTGAGACCTTTTTTCTTTTTTTCTGTAATCTTACTTTACCTACTGTTTGGATTTGTAAATTAGAAATTAAGAAATGCAAGTCGTTCGAGTATAAGTTTTACTAAAGCATTTTTTTGGTCGTCCCATGTATTGTTTGAAATGAGTGTTTCAATTTCGATATCTGATATATCAAAAGTCGTCTTTATTCTATTGAACTTTGATTCATCAATGTCCAAAACACTCAAGTCTACTTTACCGCCTAAATACCTATAAACCTCCTCTGCAGTAGATTCTATATCCTCTGGAGAAGTTCCTACTAGTAATAAAGCACAATTCTTAGTCTTTGGCTTAAGTCCTAGAACTTTTACTGCAAGTTTTATCTGTCTTTGACCAGATGCATATATGAGAGATTCAATTGCTAACGATTTTGAGATATTACGAGAATACAAGAATGCTTTGACTCCGTGGAGAGTTGCAAAGAATAGATGTTCCCATGTGGCAATCAAATCACTATCAAAAAGTTGGATTGTGACATTTTTTTCATTCCCCAGCCTTGTTATCTTTCCAAATAATTTATCTATATTGAAAGGCTTTATATTTCGAAAACCAGTCACTCCAACAAACTTAAAATGTAAATAATTAACCTCTAGAGACTTGATCAAGACATTTTTAGAATTCATTAGAAACCACATTATTAATTTGAAAACACTTAGTCTGCCTGAATTAAAAGAGCTACATCTGAAGATATATTAGGAATTCTGGAGGAATTGCACTTGGTGGAATTCGTTACACCTTCATGGGACGAAATATATGATATAACTATCGAATTATATGACAAACTATTACAAGATGGGTTCTTTCCTGATATCATTGTAGGGGTAGCAAGAGGAGGTTGGGTTCCTGCACGATTACTTTCCGATTTTTCAGAAATTAATCTAACGGCGAATATGAAAATTGAATTCTATGCTGATATTAATCAAACTGAAGAAAAACCAAGAATTGTTCAACCCATCTCTATACCAGTTGAAAATAAAAAGGTACTATTATGTGATGACGTAGCCGATACTGGTGAGAGCCTATTGGTAGCTATTGACCATATAAAAGAATCTGGTGCATCAGACGTACGTGTAGCAGCCCTCTATATGAAACCTTGGAGTAAATGCATCCCGGATTACTGGATCCTTAAAACCGATAAATGGATAGTTTTTCCATGGGAACGTAGAGAAACTATAACAAAACTCTATATGTCATTAAAGGACGAAAATAAGCCTTTAGATATTATTAAAAAAGAACTGTTGCGAACGAATATCGAAGAGAAATATATCGAGAAATACCTTAAGTGGATCCAAAAGGGTTAATTCTAGTCAGTTAGAAGTTATTCCGTATTTAATTGAAATAAGAATTGTTCCAAATATATTATTTAAATTAAGAGGTGAGTGCTACTAAAAAGATTCATAGGGGTATTTGACAGAAAATGGAAAGACGGTTAGTTGCGTCCTTCCTTAAGAGTATATTCATTTCCTACTACTCATTACTACCTTTTCTATATTTTATGAATTCTGCCGTCATAACTAATATTGCGGCTATGAGTCCCCTATCTCGTGAAGCATCACTCTCTCCTTCTAGTAATTTTATCATAGCCTTCCATTTCGTTAGCGCATCTATGTACACCTGAGCCACATGTAATCCTCCATGTGCGTAATTAACAATCAATCAATAAATATTTTTTGTCTCTCACATAATCCTATGTGTTGCCAAAATCTTAGCCTTAAAAAATGCAACGGTTCTCCTAGTACTCCATTGAGGATCAGAAATTGTGATGGTTTATGGCAAGTCCTCTTTATAGCGTATTCCAAGACCTAAGGCTCTAAAACGTCCAAAAAACTCTTTCATCTATCATCCACGAAATTCGCTCCAAAGATTTGCTAATTCCTGATAGAGTTCCGTGGTTGATGCACCAGTCCAGTTAAAGATGTCAAATATCAAACTGATTACTAGTGCGAACATAAGAATTGCCATCCCAATTAGCATAACCTCTTCAATCAAAGGCGAGCCTTTTTTGTTTCTAAGAAATCTTTTTATCATGTTCTTTCCTTCTCAATTTTATTTTGGTTTTTTTAACAATATTTTGGGAAGGTATTCAGTATCAAAGTCTTCATTAGCAAAGAACAAGTACATATAAAAACCTCGCTACTTTTTCCTAACTTGCTAATCTATTTGCAATCACATCCATCTGTCCATAACTAAAAATGTATGGTAAAATCATAGTTTATTTGTTTTAGAAAACAAGGTCTCCTCGCCGATAAAGTTAAATAGGGATAGATTTTCAGTCCCTTCCAATATAGTACCACCATTTAAGTTGTGAGGATAAAAATAAGCAATGAATTTCACAATTGGTGAGAGCAATTATTAGTCCTAAAAAGTTAGCACTGTTGACTGTTGTGTTGCTATGTGGGGCAATTCTTTCTGTAAATACAACCACCGCACTCCAATATCAACAAAATAATGGAGTTAATGTTGAGAAAACTGTTAGTGAAGAACTCATAGGTACAGGCGACAGATTAAATGTAACGATCACTATAAACAATGAAAACTCACTACCAATACAAAACGTTGAGTTAATTGATACCGTTCCAGACGCATTTCTTGTAGTATCGGGCTCTTTAATTGAATTTTGGACTAGTATTGATGCATTTGAAAGCATTAACCACACTTATATCCTTGAAGCACGTAATTCAGGCAACTATACGCTAGAAGCTGCTGAACTCAATTTCGAATTAGCTGGAGAAAGTTTTACTGTGCGTTCCAATACGGTTGAAATTAGCATTGAAACGAAATTATGGACTCCTCCTCAGGGATCAATTGAAAATCCATCAGCAATATTTTTAGGAGTATATATTTTGCCTGTAATAGGTTTAATCATTGGAGTAGTCATAATCGCCCGAAAAAAAAGTTGACAGAAACTATCACTAAAAAGAAATAATCCCTTAAAGAAATAAAGGGCGTGTTATAAGCCACAATAGTCTATTTGATTTATATTCCCTTTAGCTTAAGAGGTTTGTTTTAACCATAGTTGTTATTCTTATACATGAAATTAAAAAATCAGAAAGAATAAAGATAGACAATGACAACGATTTTAGAAGGAATTCTTTTTGGAGAGAGTCAAAATTCATCAATAACAACATAATCAACTAATGAGGGTTCTACATGATTATAATACCTGGTCCTGCGTCACAAATTTTAGGATTTAAAATTGGAAAGTTGCTAAAAACAAAAGTAGTGCCTTTGGACTTTAAAAGGTTTCCAGATGGGGAAGCATACATAAGAATCGATGGAGATATTCAGGATGAGCATGTAGTGGTTGTACAATCGACATTTCCTACTGATCCGCATCTTATTGAACTTTTTTTGCTTCTAGATACAGTAAAGGAATTAGAGGCATCTAAAATAACTGCGATCGTTCCTTATCTTGCTTATGCACGACAAGATAAAAGGTTTAGACCTGGAGAGGCAATAAGTATAAAGACAATTATCCGTTTGATTGAAAATATTGGCGTGGACGAACTTTATACTATTAATATTCACGAAGATGCAATATTAAGTGAATTTAATATGCCAATAGTCAATTTAAGCGCTATGAATGCAATTGGATCTTATCTAAAAGAATATGACCTGAAAGACCCATATATTGTAGCTCCTGATAAAGGGGCAGAATTCTTGGCAAAAGAAGTTGCAGAAGCACTCCATGTGGATTTTGGATCCTTCTCCAAAAAAAGAGACTATAATACTGGAGAAATTAAAACAGACAAAGTAAAACTTGATGTTAACACGCGTGATACAGTTATAGTAGATGATATTATTTCGACTGGCGGTACAATTGCAAATGCTGCCACAATGCTAAAGGATCAAGGGGCGAGGAGGGTATTTGTAGGAGCAACACATGCTTTACTTATCAAAAATGCACGCACACGCATCATGCAAGCACAAGTTGAAGAAATTATTGGAACAGATACAGTTCTAAATGAAGTAAGTAAAATCTCTGTCGCACCACTCATTGCAAATGCGCTTGCTAAATATTTGTAATGCATTGTGACAAAATAACAATTTCTATAAATTATGATTCAATATATGAATAATCATCAAAGAAATGGTCTCAATGGCCCTAACAGACTTATTTTTAGTTCTAAACGGGGAGTATCCAACGTTAGCTTTCTCAGAAGTCTTGGCTATTTTGCAGGCTACCGAAATGAATTATTCGAATACAGAAGAATTTGATCAGTTAATGAAAATATCCGCATCGTTTGATAGTGTAGAAGTAATTGCGCGGAGAAGTGCACTTGTACACCGATGTTGTTTTCTACTTTTTGAATCAGAGAATAGCGTTGAAGAGATCCTAAATACCGCAAAAGATGTATTGATTGATTCTTCGTTAATATCAGGGAAGAGTTTCGGAGTAAGAATTAAACGAATAAAGAATCATAGTTCACATATTGATAAAACAGATCTTGAGCAAAAACTTGGTGCAGTATTTTTTAATCTTTTAAAGAAGGAAAACAGCGAGATAAAGGTTAATCTTGAAACCCCTGACATTAGTTTTTATGGTGTGCTTACAGAAAATAAGTTCTTTTTTGGAATAAGCATTTGGAAATCCAAGACATATTTTGAGAGATTCGATGAGCGAAGAGGACATAAAAGAGCATTTTTTCACCCAGGGACATTAGAACCGAGATTAGCACGGGTATTGGTGAATCTTTCTCGCGCAAAGGAAGATAAAATGTTTCTCGATCCCTTCGCGGGTAGTTCATCACTTTTGCTGGAAGCTCGTTTGATCGGTGCAAACATAATTGGATGCGATATACAAAAGAGAATGGTTAAAGGCGCAATTATTAACTTAAAGCAATTTAGTCTTACGGGAGATTTAGTCTGCGCCGATGCTCGTCGTCTTCCATTTAAAGATGATATTTACGCAATTGCTACAGATCCTCCCTACGGAAGATCATCTTCTACAAAGGGGATAGAGTTAAACAAGTTAATTCAATCTTTTCTTGAGTCTGTAACGAATATTCTACAAAAAAAGAGGTATATTTGTATCTGCACCCCTAATCATATAGAACTTCAAACGATAGCGAATGAGATTGGACTTAAAACTGTAGAACTCCACAAGATGCGAGTTCATAAAAGTCTAACACGAATAATTGGCGTTTTTCAAAATTAGAGAGGACCGACTAAAATGAAAATTGTCTTCTTGGGTACTGGAGCAGCTGTTCCCTCGAAAACGAGAAAACTGTCAAGTATTGCCATTATAAGGAAAAGTTCAGGCGAAATTCTCATATTTGATGCTGGAGAGGGTATGCAGTACCAACTAATTAATGCTCAACTCAACTTAATGAAAATCTCAAAAATTTTCATTAGTCATCTTCATGGAGATCATATATTCGGTCTACCTGGGTTGATTCTTACTCTCAGAATGTATCAAAGAACAAAACCTTTGCACCTTTATGGACCTCCGGGCATAATACGATATCTGGCTGCCCTGAATTCTATAGCAGGTGTGCTAGATACAGAATTTGAACTTAGTATAAGTGAGATAGGAGAAGGTCTTGTAGTTGAAGAGAAAGAGTATGTAGTTGAGTCTACTTTAGTAGATCATGGAATTGATACTTTTGCATTCTCAATTGTTGAGAAACCATATCCTGGAAAATTTTTCCCGGAAAAGGCAAGGGAACTTGGAATTCCTGAGGGACAATTATGGGCAACATTAAAGGCAGGAGAGAGTATTCAATTACAAGATGGGAGAACTATTAACTCCTCCGAAGTTGTTGGACCTTCAAGGCCCGGAAGAAAAATCACCTATTCGGTTGATACACGTCCAACGAAATCTATTGTCTTATTAAGCAAAAATAGTGATGTTTTGATTCACGAGGCTACTTTTGATGATTCTCTTTTGGAAAAAGCCATCCAGACAGGACATGCTACAGCAGGGGAAGCCGCTAAGATAGCAAAAGATGCAAAGGTCAAGCAGTTAATCTTAACACATATCAGTACACGATACAAAGACACTTCGATTCTTTACGAGCAAGCTACAAAGATTTTTCCAAATACGATAATTGCACATGATTTTATGGAAATTGAATTAAAAGATAGAAAATAGAATGGAAAGTAGGTTTCAAAGCTCTATATCAAAATTTGATAAGGAAATAGAAATCTAACATAATGAGACAACTTTTTAAATCCATTACACATCGTTGTATGTACCAGTTTTTTTTGTGGAGGAAAATCTTTGAGCGTAGATCCCTTTATTGTCCGAACTTTAGTATTTTCGTTTGGATTTATAGCAATCATCCTTCTTCTTGCGTATCAAGTACTTTCGGAGGATGAAGCTGCAGAAAAATGAATTTATTTAGAAATAATCCATTATCAAATTCTTTATGCGTTTTTCCAACTTTATGCACGGGTAGTGGCATTTATCTATTTTTTGGCGTTACATTTCTTAACAATTCACGATTAAAAACTATGTAAATCTTTTTGAGTCTAACTTTGGTGTGTAGAATTTGCAGGATTCGGTTAAGTCGCAAAATAGTTTTAATCTACTTCACAAAGAAATACAAAAAACTATACAGAAGTATAACTTTGTACAGCCGACTCCAATACAAAATGAAGCCATACCAAAAGTTCTGAAAGGAAAAAACCTATTAATAATCGCACCCACTGGAACAGGCAAAACAGAGGCTGCTATTTTTCCTATTTTTGACATGCTTTTACGAGAAAAGGATTTGGATAGGCAAATTAATGGTATTAAAGTTCTGTTTTGCACTCCACTAAAAGCTCTTAATCGTGATATTTTTCGACGGATAATTGAAATAGGGGAAGATCTAGGATTTTCTATTCAGATAAGACATGGAGATACGTCTCCTAGCGTTAGAAGAAGACAAGCATTAAACCCACCGAACGTACTAATCACTACACCAGAGACCCTTCAATCGATTTTACCCGCAAAAAGAATGGGAATGCATCTGAGACATGTTCAGGTTGTAATAGTAGACGAAATTCACGAATTAGTTGAAAGTAAACGTGCTACACAATTGGCTGTAGGTCTAGAAAGATTAAGAGAACGCACTGAAAGAGATTTTCAAAGAATAGGATTATCTGCTACAATTGGTAGTCCAGAGCTCGTGTCAAGATTTTTGGCAGGAATAGGGAGATCAATTGAGATTGTTAAAACCGATATGGAAAAAGAATTTGAAATCGCTATTGAAAACCCATTACCTACAGCGGAAGATAGATCTCTCGCTAAAAGACTATATACCACTCCAGAAGTTGCTGCTCGAATAAATCGCATCTCACATCATATAGAAAGCAATAATTCCGTTCTTTGTTTTACAAATACTCGTGATCATGCGGAAATGCTTTCTAGCCATTTAAGATTGCTTGACCCCGATTTTAGTTATGGTATTCATCATGGTTCTTTATCTAAAGACGTGAGAATCCAAGCAGAAAAGGAATTTAAGTCACAAGAACTAAAAGCAATTGTTTGCACATCATCTCTTGAACTCGGTATAGACGTAGGCAGCGTCGATAAAGTCCTTCAGTTAATGAGTCCAAGGCAGGTATCAAAACTAATTCAGCGAGTAGGGAGGGCAGGGCACAAGATCGGTGAGGTTTCAAGGGGTACAATCATTACTATGGACTTTGATGACATTGCAGAGTCCGTAGTAATAGTCTCAAAAGCACTGAAAAATGAACTTGAAGACATTTTAATTCATGAAAACGCACTAGATGTATTAGCGCATCAAATTGCCGGTATAGTCATGGATAAACGGGAAGTAACTATAGATGAGATAGAACAAATTATAAGAAGAGCATATCCTTATGCAACTATTGACAAAGAACTATTAGACAAAACAATTGATCTAATGCTCCAACTAAAACTTATCTGGGAAAATAATGGGATTTTAAAGAAAAGCAGAAAGACTTTACTATTTTATTATGCGAGAGTCTCTACGATTCCTGATGTTGGTCAGCGTTGGAAAGTTATTGATATAACCACAAATCGACCAATTGGTACTCTTGATAATGAATTCGTTGCAACTAAAGCGAATTTGGGCACTGTTTTCATCGTAAGAGGCAGGCCTTGGAAAATTCTCAATCTTAATGAAAATAAAATTGAAGTAACACCCGCACCAGATCCCACTGGTGCTATTCCCGGATGGGTAGGAGAGTTAATCCCAGTGCCATACCAAGTCTCACAAGAAGTGGGAGAGTTAAGGCATAGATTAGAACGAGCATATCAAAATGAAGGAAACACCCAAGAAATCTTGGATGAATACCAACTTTCTTCAAATGCTAAAGAAATCATTCTAAATACTATTATACAACAGATTAGAAGCGATGTTCCAATTCCAACTCATGAGAGAATAGTGATAGAAGCGTTTGGAGACTATTTAATTGTCCATTGTTGTTTCGGAAGTAAAATCAATGAAACAATAGGCGAACTACTTTCCGCGTTACTTACTACTGAATTGGGTGCTAATGTTGTGATGCGTTCGTCACCGTATACAATTCAACTGCAATTACCAACGCGCATAAATCCTAATATCATTCCAAAGTTACTTAAAAATCCAGAACACGCAGAATATATATTAGATCTCTCTTTAATCCGTTCATCTCTGTTTTTATGGAGATTTAGCCAAGTTGCGCAACGCTTCGGTATAATCGATAAGGGAGCTGAATTCCACTCAACTCTTATCGAAAAAATACTCCATGCATATAGAGATACTACCGCAGTCATAGAGACATTGAGGGAAATAAAGTTAGAAAAACTTGATATTCCGAACACAAAAAAGGTTTTATCCCAAATTTCTAATGGTCTCAAGACAATTGATATCGTTCAAAAAGGTTCTATTGACTTTGGATCTCCATTTTCTCTTCTAGCTGTTAGGAATGCAAAGGCAGGTAGTTATGTTAAGTCAGCACGACCAGAGGCAGTATTGATAGAGGCAGTAAAAAACAAGATAAACGAAAAGCGCATTAAACTCGTCTGTATGCACTGTGGACAATGGGAAAGTGTTAGACAGGTTAAATATTTGCCTGATGAGAGGCTAAAATGTCCAAAATGCAAAAGTGTCTTTATAGCGGTCGTTTTTTCCAGAAATACAGCCTTGAAGACAGCATTAAAACATCAAAAAGCTAAAATGAAATTGACAAGCGAGGACAAGAAAGAGATTGAGCGAGGAGGCAAGAGTTCAGTACTTGTAGAGGCATATGGAAAAAAAGCGATTATTGCACTTGCTAGTAGAGGAATTGGCCCTCAAACAGCATCTCGCATTCTTGCTAGAAAATTTACTTCAGAACATGAATTTTACAAAGCATTATGGAACGCTGAGAAAGAATACGCGCGAACGAGGGCATTCTGGGGAGACATGGGTCAATAAGATGGGTCAGGAAGAAAAGAATATGCAAAGGGAGACATGGATCAACAAGATACAATGTTGCGCCCAACTAGCCGCAGCACTAGAAGTTAGCGGTTGGCCGAAGCCTGGGAATGTACATAGGACTGCAGATTTTACAGATACTCGATATGAACATTATTTAGCTGGAGCTGTGGCTATAGGTCCTGCAATTGCAAGAGCAGCGTCTCAGGGTGTAAAATTACAAAAAGGCGAGATTCAAACTTCAGATGTAGGCATAGGAAGATGGATTCTTCAGGGCATTCGTGACGTTAAACAGTGGAATGAACCGAATACAAACCTTGGCATGCTAATACTGATGATTCCATTAGCAACTGCAGCAGGAACGTTAATTGATAAAAAAAAATTCGAAATTGAGTTATTAAGAAAGCAATTTAATCATATTGTTCGGGCAACAACTCCTCATGATGCTCTTGAGCTCTACAAAGCAATATCAATAGCGTCCCCTGGAGGTATGGGGAAAGTTGATGATGCGCCAGACGTTACTGATGAGAATACTTGGAATAATTTGAAAGAAAGGGAAATTACACTTTTTAGAACAATGGAAATTTCTCAAGAATGGGATACAATTTCAAAAGAATTTGTTACTGCACTTGAAATTTCTTTGGGAAAAGGGTATCCGTTTTTTAGGCAATTGTATGACTTTACAAAGGATGTTAATATAACAACGGTCCATACATTTCTTTTTCTACTTTCAAGCAAACCGGATACACTTATTCAAAGGAAATTAGGCAATGAAGCAGCAATGCAAGTATCCTCTAAAGCAAAGGAGGTACTTGAAATGGGAGGGCTTCTGACACAAAAAGGAACTGATGCTCTAAATCAGTTTGATAGAAGTTTACGAGACTCGAAAAACAGATATAACCCAGGCACAACAGCTGATCTTATAGCGGTTATATTGATGGCCAATTTAATGCAAGGAATGAAGATACTTTAGATGTATTTTAAGATGTTGTTATGTGTCTGATTTCGTTAACCGTCTTTTTTGAATGATCTAAGTCTCTTCTTAGTAGAAAAATTCATTTTATATAAAGTTGGTATTCTTTATATTATCATCAGAAAAGTATAAAGTTTATATATCCTCACAAATTGTCTAATATCTTTGAATATGGAAAGTTGGTGAACCTCTATGGAACTAAGAAAATTACAGCAAACTGGTGGTGCTGATGGAACGTTCCTTATTTCATTACCAAAAAAATGGGTTATTAAACGACATTTAAATCGTGGTGACGTAGTACATGTCATTGAACGATCAGATGGCTCATTAATTTTAGCACCACAAATTGAGAGCATTAATGAATTAACCGAATCTACAATCCCGCTTGAGCAAAACATAAGGCGAAGGATTCTCAGTTCCTATTTATTAGGTTTTGACAAAATTAAAGTGACTTCCAAGAAACGCCTCACCCCTGAAGAACGAGAAAAGGTTAAGGCAATTGTAAGACGTTTGGTTGGAGTGGAGATTGTGGAAGAATCTGCCTCTGAAATTGTACTGCAAGCATTAATTGCGCCTTCAGGCGTTCAAATCGATCAAACATTCAGGAGGATTTATTTACTCGCAAACAAAATGCACAAGGATTCTTTTATGGCATTTCTTGACAATGATATTAAACTTGCTCAAAATGTTATTGATCGTGATGATGAGGTTGATCGTTTTTATTTTCTTGCCGTTAGACAACTCAGGGCAGTTATCCAAGAGCCAGCTTTGGCTGAAAGAATGTCTGTTAGCCCAGTCGAATGTCTAGACTATCGTGTACTAGCAAAAAGCCTGGAAAGTCTTGCTGATCGTGCTGTTGAAATTGCTGAAAAGGTTATCTTACTGGAAATGTATGATCGTGGCGATTATAAACAAATCTTTGAACCATTCAAATCGTTGAATGAGTTTGTTGTCAAGATGCACCAACATGCATTTAAAGCAGTATTAAGCAAAGATCCCGTTCTTGCAGATAAAATTCTTGCAATGCGGAAACAATTTCTAGAAAATTATGAAAAAGTAGAAACCATTCTAGTAAAACAAACACGCAAGCATCCGATCGATTTATTCTTAGATTTAAAAGACACTTTAGACATTTTAGACATTATTAGTGAGATTGCCCTCGACATCGCTGACTTGGTTTCGGAGTAAAATAGGTTCGTAAGATGGATTTTGTCGAGGTTTCTTTTAAAAAAGAAAAGAATATAACTCTAAGTAAACTATAGAATATCAAGAAATCAGGAGAAACATGTTAGTATGACTAATCATATTAAATCGAAAGCTACGGAATTTTTGAAAGAGTTTGTTCTTTCAGGATATCAAATTGGTTCGGATGTTCTTGAACTTCTAATGTCAAAAGATGATCCGGAAAATCTAATTAAAACAATCATTGAAAAAGCTAATGGATTACCTAAGAGCCCTTTAGTAATCACAAAGGAGTTCTTAACCTCCATAGAGCAGTCGAGTAAAGGGAAGATGAGTTCAATAGGAACAGAAATGTTCAAGAAAGATTTCGAAATGGCAACACCTGTGATTAAAAGGGATCCAATGCTCGTAAATGATCTAGAAATGTCGTTAATAGATGCAAAGGACGTTGAAGCAGAAATTATGATACTAAAAACACCTAACATAAAAAAAACTGCTGTAAAAAACCCAATTGAGCATTTAGCAAACCTTTTTTATTCCAGATACGTTAAACTTAAAAAACTACTTCTTAAACGAAGTGACACACAAAATTATGTTCCGATAGCAGAATTACATAGTTCTAACGAATGGGAAGATTTCCATATTATAGGTATGTTAGTTTCAAGACGTGAAACTAAAAAAGGCGGATACTCCTTAGAAATTGATGATCCTACGGGGACTATCCAAGTGATTGTTCCTAGTAATGAGGAAAATTTACTATACAAAACTGAACGATTATTAGATGATCAAGTTATTTGCATTCATGGCGCAACGCGTAACAAAATGTTTCTTGTAAAGGATATACTGCTCCCTGAGATCCCGACAACACATTCATGGAAAGGTGCACCGATTCCTATATGCGCTGCACTAATTTCTGATTTACATATTGGGTCTATGAAATTTCTAGATAGGTCTTTTGGTCAATTCATTTCATGGTTAAAAGGTGAAGTGGGTGGTAGAAAGGAAAAAATGCTTGGTCAAAGTGTTAAGTATCTGCTCATTGCTGGTGATCTTGTTGAAGGTATAGGGATCTTTCCAAAGCAAGAAAAAGAACTATTAATCAAAGATATCTACCAGCAATATAATGAGGTTAGTAAATTCCTTGCACAAATACCACAACATATTGAAATCATCATAATTCCTGGAAATCACGATGCAACACGCCAAGCGTTACCTCAACCACCAATTCCTAAAGAATTTGCAGAAAAGTTATACGATATGCCAAATTTGCATGTTCTTGGAAGCCCTACATACGTTTCTATTCATAATGTAAAAGTCCTACTTGATCATGGCAGATCTCTTGATGATGTAGTTGAATGCATTCCAGCTGTTGCAACTGAAACTCCTGATAAGGCAATGGTAGAATTATTGAAAGCACGACATTTAGCTCCCCGCTGGGGTGGCAAAACTACACTAGCACACGAATCTAATGACTTCTTAGTCATCGAAGACGTACCAGACATTTTTCATGCAGGACATACACATACAAACGGAGCCATGATGTATCGAGGGGTAATGGTAATTAATTCAGGGGCCTTTCAAGCACAAACGAATTATCAAAAGAAATTAAATATCAATCCAACTCCAGGTAGAGTCCCTATAATAAATTTACAGACAAAACGTGTGACAGAAATCAATTTCAACTAAACTATGAGCGAAGTAGAGTAGGTACGAATTCAATTACTTGTTTTAATCTGCCAGTTTTATCCTCATCTTCAAGTATGCTTTTTATCTGTTCAGGGTTGATGCTTAATTGTATTCTTCTAGTACGGCCATACCGTCCACGGCTTATTTCTTGTGCGGCGATAATTCCATGCATAATGAGTTCGTTAATAAAATCGCTAATTCGTCGTTGTGTCAATTTATCAAGGCCTACAATCCCGCAGATTTCGGAATATACATCATATACGTCGCCACTAAAAATCTCTTTTTTTCCGTTAACTTCTAATAAATAGATGCAATGCAGAACCGTTTTAGATTGAATTGGAAGTGTCTTTAGAAACTTGTCAACAGTAGCCTGCTCAATACGTTTTCTTGCTTTTTTTACTAGTTCTTCAGTTACCTTGTTAAGTTTTTGACGTTCAGCAAACTCTCCACTGACCCTTAATAAATCTAGCGCTCGTCTAGCATCTCCATGTTCCCTTGCCGCAATTGCTGCACAGAGGTTAATGACGCCGTAATCTAACACACCTGGATGAAATGCTCTCTTTGCTCGATCGTTCAGTATTCTCTGTAGTTCAATGGCTTTATAGGGGGCAAAAAAAAGTTCTTCTTCACTTAAACTGCTTAAAACCCTAGGATCTAATTGTTCCTTAAATTTAAGATCATTTGTAATTCCAATTAAACTTACTCCTGCCCTGCTTAAATCTACTTTCATTCGAGTAAGGTCATATAAGACGTCATTTCCACTCCTATTGACAAGTTTGTCTACTTCATCTAAAATAAGAATCAATAGTTGTTCAGTTGAATCTAATCCTTCTCTAAATCTTGAATAGACTTCATCAGTTGGAAGTCCTGTGAAGGGAACATTGATTCCAATTTCCTCACAGAGTCGAGCTAATACCCGATAATTTGTGTTGATTTGATTACAATTAATATATGCATTGATAAGAGGAATACTTTTTTCTCTTCCTTTGGATACCAACGATCTCAAGACTAATTTGGCTGCCGCAGTCTTTCCAGTCCCAGTTTTCCCATAAATAAAGATATTAGAAGGCATACCACCTTTTAGTGCGGTTACAAGGATGGACACCATTTTTTCTAAGTGTTTTTCTCGATGTGGAAGTTCATCTGGGACATAATGAATACTAAGAGCGTCTCTGTTCTTAAATATCTGAGGCGCAGCTTCCATATGCTTGTCAATCATTGCATCAACTGTGGACTGTCGGTCCATTGTTTTTGCCCCCATTTTTCGAAAACTCAGGTTAACTTATCTCTAGAAGAAATGTCGGTATTTCTTATATATATTGATCCTATCTAATTAGGTATCTAGATAATACTATTAATTACGAAAATCTTTAATCATATCTTATCCCTGTATTTTTCTCTACAATTGTTATCACAAAAGGGGGTGCTAATTTTTTCTGTTCTAATGATTTACGATATGCGAAAGGGCATGCAGAAGAATCCCCGAAGAATCCAGTTTACAAAAGGATTGTATGGATATTATTATGAGTGGGATACAAAAAGCGGCAGAAAGCGTCAACGAAAATATGGATTATTAGACAATCTTAGCAATTATTACAAAGTCGGTGAAAGTGCCATTCTTGTTTCAGAAGAGGATCTTGATAAATTGAAAGCATATTTTCAGAGTTATTCTGATGTTATTGTTGCAAAAGCATTTAAAATCGCTCACGAAGTGCCCCTTTATGATACCAATGTAGAAACCATAACGAATGATATAACAATTCATGAAGACACTAAACGGTAATAAACGTTTGGACGACCTCGTTTATGTTTACTCGATGAAAATTTTTCCACCCTATCTTGCATGATTAGTTTTACTAAAGTATCATAGAGTGTGGTTCTTGGTATACCAGTAGCTGCTGAAAGTTCACCCCGAGTCATCGGACCATTCTGTAATATTTTCAATAGATATTCTTCAAGAGAAATTGATGGACTTACTATTCCTCCACCCAAGTATTCGAATTCCGCACTAGACGAGTGTTCTAAGTCTTGGCGCATACCACGTTTTTTATCTTGTTTATTTACTGGAATCTGTGTCACCATTCACAACCTCCTAAGTTAGTAGTTAACCTGATCAATGGGATTTTCGTGAGTTCTGGTATAAAACTTCGACGGGAGTCTTTCTGATGCAAGCCTTTATTTCTTAAAACAATAGCCTTACTGATTTTAATAATAGAAAAAAGGCGAAATGACACTCGATAATATGGAATAATTACAATCAACCGTCTTAAAATGTTTTTCCGATACGGAAACACCTTAATTTGACAATCCAATATTTAAAGCCGATTCAAAATAATATTTTTACTTTTAATCAATATAAAAAAAATAATTGAGAATAAAAACGCAATTAGCATGTTTTTTTCAAAATTAAAATTTTGTCAGTATAATTAAGAGTCTTTAGAGCGGTTTAGAGAGAGTTAGAACACATGTTCCAATAAAAGATTCCCACCCCAGCTTTTCTTATGCAAAATGGGTATTATATTATATAGAAATTGTTTGAACATATGTTCTAATATATTTTCCATAAAAAATCTTTTTTATACTCATTTAGACATTCGATAAGAACTTAAGGGGGGCGTACGATTAATTTTTTGTCATTTACGATAAAAAAACAACTGATCCCAATAAAACGACAAAATATATCAAATAATTTTGTCTGTAAATCTAGATTTTCATCGGTAATCAAAACGACAAAATCCTGAGGATCAAGGTTCTGATAGAAGTAGGATTTCGTCGGAGAAGGATTCTCTTAATCTCTCCTTATCTACTCTGTATTCATACATTTTTCCAACGCGTCTTCTTTCAAGGATATCTTGCTTTGATAGTCGTAAAAGATTTGTTGAAATTGTTTGTTGTTTAATTTCTTCATTAAATACTCTCTCGTATTCTTCTTTAATCTCAGTGGAAGTATGCCAGCCAATCACTAACTCATTTAAAATCATTTTAATTTTATCGACTACAGTAAGATTTGAGAATTGTGTGGTTTTTTCTTGTGTCTTCGATTTTGCCTCTTTAGAGGTATCTCGATACTTGTCTAAAATTTCTTTAAAACTAGAGTTTTCGATTTGTTCTATTAATTTCTTAATTCCATTTGCGCTTTTATCTTCAAGTGTCATCAAAGGTTTTCCAGTAACTGGATCATTAAAAGTGACTTTCGGCAATTTGATACCTCGTGATACTCACATGTGAATATGTTAACATCGTCAATAAAAGTTAGTTTATTATGTGGGTAATACCATAATGGGTTAAGAGTGGTGATTTCGTACTTTTGACGTCTCTCCTTTGTTTTCAAGGGTGGTTCACAGAGACGGTGTTTTCATCAACTTAACATGTTACGATAACTGATGTTAAGTTCTTTTAAACTGATTATTTGTTCTTTTATTTAACCTATACTATTGATTTTATTATGTTAAATTGATTATTTTATATTAATTTCTTGTAATCTCGCCCTCTCGATTATTTCTGATGGAAATTAACAAAGTTTTTTTCTTATATTGTTAACTTGTGAACAATATAAGGTGGCGCGTATTACTCCTCAGCAATGGAGAAATCGTCTATTTCACTCTAATATTTCACTATTAATACGCGCACGGTCTCATATAATGAAGGAGGTTAATTTCTTATGGACACAATATTGTGAAGAAAAATCTTAACCAGCATTCAATTTGTTATATATGTTGAAAAAGGAAGAATTTCGGAACTTGAGCATTTTGAGTTAAGGAGAAGATTTCAAAAAGTCATACACTGTAAATTGTATTTTTATTTCAGCACTATCACTCATTGTGTAGGTCCGACTGGTGGCCATTTGAAATAGTAACTAATCAGGTCAATTTTTGTAATAATTCCTGTGATGTTTCCTTCCTGTTCAACTACTACTGCAGGATGTCCTTTTTTAATTAACTCATATACCTCTTCCACGTTCGTCTTTGGATCAACGGAAGGTAATTTATCTAACATCACTTCTTTTACTTTTTTGTTAAGAGCTTTTGGGGATTCTATTATTTCACTTACAATTGATGTCTCCAGAATCGCTCCAACTTGTTTGCCTTTTTCAATTACTGGGAGTTGAGATACTGCATTTTCCCTCATAAGTTCCGCCGCATGTGCAAGGAGATCTTCTGGTCCAATTGAAACGATTGTCTGACACATGACATCTTCTGCTGTAGTATATCTTTGTTCCTTTGTAGATTCTTCTAATGCTTCTAAGATCCTTTTTAAAGTTGAAAGCCTCGGATCAACAGATCCGGATTCTATACGTGCAATTAGTGATTGAGATACATTTGCACGTTGAGCAAGATCTGTTTGTGTAAGACCTAATCGTTTACGCATTCGGCGAATGTCTTTTGGTGATGGCAGGTGCATCAATTAAATTACTCCGTCAAATGCATCATTTAAAATTTAGAAAAGAAATGCTCACTTACTATTCTCTTACGTGGTCTATCTATATTAGTTTTTCTAGGTTATTATACTTGTGTTTTTGATATACTCGTTAGACTGACTTATAGATGAAAAATCACCAAAAAACTAGCAGAAAATATATATATGCTTCACTTTTCTCTCTTTGAATGAAGTTTTCCTTATTGAACTACTACCTAACAGGTCTTCGTGGGATGTGGTTATAAAACTAAACTTTATCAGATTAAAAGGAGAATGCTTTTTAGGTTACAAGAAAAATTGATGAATTAAGGTGGTAACTATGACGTTGTTTATGGCAGTGTGTGATGTTGAGGCTGGTTCTGATAAACTCGCTTATGAACGTTTATTAGAAAATCTAGAAAGAACAGAATCTGTAATGCCACTATTTATCGGACAAATTTTTGAAACAGCAGATCTTGAAATAATGATTCAAGCAGTAGATGTAGAATCTCTAAATGACTTCATTTTAGAGAGAATACGTAGTATTAAAGAGATACGCGAGATTATGGTCTATCCAATTACTTCTTTTAAAGGATTAGCTCAATTCAGTCTTGCAGACTTCCAAAGCTCATATTTGGCAGAAGATACAGCTGTTGAATTTCCCCTTTTCACGGTTAAACTTGATATCGAACCCACAAAGGATATTAAGGTCTATAAAGAACTATCAAAAATTATAATGACTGACACAGTCTTACCTGCATTCCTAGGTTACACTTTTCAACAAGCAGATTTTGATATAGGATTTTATTTTTTTGCTATGGATATTCAGAGCGCATGGGACTTCATATTGAGATTAAGAGGGATAGACGGTATATGGGACACTGATATCGGAGTAGTAACTCACATTAAATCACTAGTTTCTGCCAAAGACATGACCCTTGTAATGAGCCAATAAACCCAAAACTCTTTTTTTTTGTAGAGGAATAAAGCGCACATTAGGCTATTAAAAAGGGCGGTGGTCAAGCCAGGATAAGACGTCGGTCTCCGGAACCGAAGTTATAGAAGATTATAAGCGGAAAAGAGAATCTCCAAATATGTTCTCGGTCGAATCTCGGGTTCAAATCTTACTTAGAGTTACTAAGAAAGTGAAATTCCCGACCGCCCTGCCATTTTAAGTTCCAAACAACGTGAAATAGATGTTTTTGTAACATTGAGATTCTTCTCAAGAAAAATATTGCAAAAACATAATCTTTAAATCTAGTTAGCTTGTTTATAAGCTGGTTTACTTTAGACTTCTTAAAGCATATGTGCATATTCGACAAAGATAGAATGGGTTGAAGTTTTTGCAGGCAGATGTTGTAATAATTGGTGCTGGCCCTGCTGGAATGTTTGCAGCGTTGGAATTAGCTGAGAAAAGCAATCTCAAAATAGTATTGATAGACATGGGGCGTGACATTGACGAAAGAAAGTGTCCTGCTACTACTATAACAGGCGTTTGTGATAGATGCAATCCTTGTTCTCAAATGAGTGGTGTAGGAGGTGCAGGTACACTCTCTAGTGGTCTTCTTAATCTGCGACCAGATATTGGTGGAAACCTTGAGGAGTTAACTAATAGTGCTGAATTGAGTTGGGATTTGGTGCGGCATGTTGATGATGCATTTGTTAAATATGGTGCTCCTCAAAATGTTTATACGGCAGATGATGAACAAGTAAAAGATCTTGCCCGAAAAGCAGCTGCGTCAGGAATTCGTTTTGTTCCTATACCTCAAAGACATATGGGGACCGATAATACTCCACGTGTTATTGCTAATTTTAAGGAGGATTTAATTAAAAAAGGAGTCAATTTATTGATTAAAAGAAAGGTAACTCAACTTGAGCAGGGAAAATTGAAGTTAGAAGACGGATCTGATATTTCATGTAAATATATATTGGCTGCTCCAGGAAGAATCGGCGCCGCGTGGCTAGCAGATCAGGTCAGAAAACTTAACATACCGATAAAACACGGACCAATTGATATTGGTGTCCGTGTCGAAGTGCCTGCAATTGTAATGGATCCTGTAATTAAAGTAAACTATGATCCAAAGTTTCATATTTATTCAAAAACGTATGATGATTTCGTAAGGACGTTTTGTACAAATGCTAGAGGGTTTGTCGTTCAGGAAGTTTATGATTCCACAATTGGTGTCAATGGGCATGCAATGCTTTCTAAGAAAAGTGAAAATACAAACTTTGCGTTTTTAGTTCGAGTTAATTTAACAGAACCGATAGAAGATACCACCGCATATGGACAGAGTCTTGCGGCAATTACAACAACATTAGGAGGAGGTAAACCACTTTTACAAAGGTTAGGAGATTTAAATCAATGGCGGAGAAGCACCTGGGCAAGAATAAGACGAAGTAATGTAAAACCAACTTTAGTGAGTGTAACGCCAGGAGATATAGCCATGGCGTTTCCTCATCGAATAGTAACTGATATTTTAGAAGGTTTAGATAAACTAGATAATGTTGTGCCAGGAGTTGCTAGCAGTTCTACCCTTCTTTATGCACCTGAAATAAAATTTTATGCAAACATGATTCAAGTCGATCAAAAACTTGAAACACCAGTTTCAAATCTTTTTGTAGCAGGTGATGGAGCTGGAGTATCTGGAGGTATTGTCACTGCCGCTGCTACAGGAATAATTGCAGCTTGTGGTATATTAAACAAGGAAGGAATTGAGACAAAAATATCTTCGTAAGTCAGATCTTTGTTAGATGTTTTCTGCAATTAATAGAAAAGATCTCCTTCACTAGCGTCTACATCACGAATACGTTTTATTCCATTAATTTCGCGTATGATTTTAACTACTGCTGGAGGAACCAATTCTTCCCAGTTTTCGCCTTCGAGAATTCTTCTGCGTACTTCCGTTGCAGTATATAATTTCCGATTAAAAAAGGGGATCGTTGCTAATCTAGCAGATCCTCCATATTCCTTTGTAAGTCGAGCTACTAAAGGATTATTCGAATATACAATCTCGAAAGGGGGAACCAATGCTCGCAAATGTGCCATCCATACAGCATTTCGATCTATATCTGGTATTGATATAATGTAAAATCTGCCATGAGGTATTCCTTCTTCAAGTAAAGCCCTTTGTATCATGTAAAGACGTTCTCCTGCAGTAAAAGGATTCTTAATCTCATGACTGTCTTGAATTGAACCTATTGCGATGATAAGTTCTTCTACATTTTCTAAGACATATTTTATTGCTTGAAGATGACCCTTATGAAAAGGTTGAAATCGTCCAATATACAAACCGCGTAGAGTCTTCTCCATGATCCAACCTCTGTTCTGCAAATTGTTATCTTGTCCATGATGTTTTTCTTTGTTATTTAATGTCGAAAATTCTTTTTATTTTTAAGATTTATAATTCTAAGAACTATCGCCCATTTGATGTTTTAGATTTAAAAGCATATGTCTCGTATCTTTGGATTTTCAAGAACCCTTATCTATTGAAATAAAAGCAAATTTTTCCCTTATACATTCATTGTTTTTAATTGAGCAATCAAGCAATAATTTGTTTCAATATTTTATAATCCATTCGCAAGAAGCCCACCAACTTGTTTGAATGATGAATTATGGCGTAGTTTTTATTTTCACTCAGGTCTCTCTACACTTAAATTAGGTCACGTACTATGTTAGCGTGCAGTATACTGAAGTGTATGGCTTGGCGTTTGG
>JBHLOP010000135.1:0-5787 GCA_048940375.1 Promethearchaeota archaeon
GCCACCCCGGGTGTATACCAAACCGCGAAGTCATTAAAATCCCTTATTGCGCATTTTGCGATAGTTTGAATCTTCCCCTCGTAGAATGGATGGAGAACCATCGCATCCTCGGCGGGTTTATACGCCTTCTCAAGAAGTTCGTCCACAGAAACTTTCTTATCACTCAAGTTTTCACCTTCTAACAAAACCATTATGATTTTGAATCGACTAGAGGTTTTACCTATGCAAAGCAACTCTATATAAAGATACTCTATCATAAAACCTCATATTAACTCTGAAGTCAGATTGGCAATAAGGAGATGAAAGACTTGGTTACTTGCTCTGCACCTGGCAAGACTCATCTGATTGGTGAGCATGCTGTTGTTTACGGAGAGCCTGCAATAATTATTACGGTTGGAAAACGTTCCTATGTTTCTGTTGAAAAAGAAGAAGGCAATGTGAAGATTTATGCACAGGATATTAATGAAAGCGGAGCATTTTCGCTTTCAGAATTAAAAAATTTTGCAGAAAAACTTCGAAAATTGTGGGATGATTGCTTCAAAACAAAGAATTTTTCTCCACTTTATTCTCTTCTAAAGCAGGAAAAGTTGGGCCATATAAAAGCTATGACTGCCACGACTATTGAAGAAATAGATATTAATGCCCCTTTTAGTTTAAAAATAAATTCAGAAATCCCAATTGGATCTGGATTAGGATCTTCGGCAGCCTTAAGTGTTGCTGTTCCAAAAGCCCTGTCTGAACTCTTTGAAAACACTCTGACTTTAGATGAGATAAATCAAGTTGCTTATAAAATAGAAAGCTTTGCTCATGGAACACCAAGTGGAGGCGATAATTCCATTTGTTGTTACGGCGGTGCGCTTTGGTTCAAAAAAGGAACTCCAAATGTAATAGAGCCACTTCATTTAGACGTTGCAATGAAAAACTTTATTTTAGTGTTTACAGGTACACCTAAACTGACTACTGGAGAGCTTGTCGCAAACGTACGCTCTTTAGATCCTGAATACAGAAATCCCCGTGTAAAACAACTAGGAATATATACTCAGGAAGTGCGAGAGTGTTTGGCAAAACAGGATTTCGCCAGAATTAAGGAGCTTATGAATTTAGCCCAAGAATTACTTACAGAGCTGGGTGTATCTATCGACGCGATTGATGAAATTCATAACGTAATAAAGTCTATAGGCGGCGGGGCTAAATTATCTGGCGCTGGTGGAGGCGGTTATATGGTTTGTTATCATGAAGATCCTAAATTACTTAAAAAATGCATAACAGAATTAGGATACATGCCCGAACAAGTCGAATTAGGCGTTGAAGGAGTGCGTGTCGAAAAATAAACTTTGGGCGATATCTGTTGCTAATAGGCTATGGTTTTGTTGCAGTTTAACAAGTGTTCTATTTACTTGATGTTTATATACTTCTTGTTTTTGATATCTCTTATTCATTGCATTTTTTAATGTTTTCGTGAAATACGATTAGTCGGATAGTAATCTCAAAAATGTAAATTATTAGTCTTTACTTGGAGATGTCATTCATGCAACGTAAACTTGAAACTTTCCTAAGAGAGTATAAATATCCATTAATTGAAATCAAAGATATTGCCATAAGAATCCTGAAATGGCTGGTATTAGCTAGTATTATTGGTTTTCTTGTTGGCACGGTTACGGTACTTTTCCAAATTGGCTTAATTGAAGTCATCTCACTTCTTAATTCGCTAGAAGTATTATGGCTACTTTTTTTTCTACCTCCTTTAGGTTTGTTTCTTAGTGGACTTTTAACTGGATACATCGCACCAGAAGCAAGAGGTCACGGAACAGATGCCATTATTGGGGCTTATCACCAACAGACAATAACTCGACTTAGAGTTATCTTCGCAAAACTCATTGCGAGTATTATTACCATCGCATTTGGTGGGTCAGCGGGGCGCGAAGGTCCAGCGATCCAAATGGGGGGTGGAGTCAGTACGAATACAGGGAAAGCACTGGGTGTCAGTTTTGCTGACAGAAAAATCCTTACCCTATGTGGTATGAGCGCTGCCTTTTCAAGCGTTTTTCTTTCTCCTCTTGCAGGTGCGCTTTTTTCATGTGAAGTTGTGTTTAGAGATGACATTGAATATCATGGTTTGCTTCCTGCAGCAGTTTCAAGTATTGTTGGCTTCCTTACATATCAAGCGTTACTTCCGGAACAATTAATTGAGGAATTGATCTTTGTGAGGATTCCAGGGTATACTTTTGAGCCATTCCATATTCTTTATTTTTTGGTGTTAGCAGTATGCTGCGGCCTTGTAGGTTTTTTACATATCAAAGTTTTATATTTTCTTGATGAACTCTTTTTAAAGTGGAATCGTCCCGAATATATTAGAACTATGGTAGGTGGCGTATTAACAAGTTTTATAGCCTTAGCGTTGTGTATAGCAAGTATACTCCTCAATTACGACTTTTCTGAGGGCTTTCGTATTTATGGCCTTGGCTGGAGTACTGTAAACTTACTAATAGACTCCCCATTATTTTTCCCACTCCTATTCTTGGTATTCTTGTTAATCGCGAAAATGTTAGCTACAGCAGCTACAATTGGTTCTGGTGGGTCAGGAGGTATTGTCTCTCCATCTCTATTTATCGGTGCGATTCTAGGCATAATAGTTGGTCTTATGTTGAATTTTAACCCTCAGGTTATGGCTATTATAGGTGCTGTGTGCCTTTTCGCTGCCATTGCACATATCCCCATCACTGGTGCCCTCTTGTGTGCTGAATTATTTAGTTTTCAATATGTGATTCCTGCTATCCTCGTAGGTGTTATCGGCTCATGGATTGCCTCAGAAGATAGCATTTACAGAAGTACTCTCATTAGCAGAAGGAAACCTTTAAAAGTTGCTCATAAATACCGCATCATTAAATAAGCAGAATTTCGTGTATGATAATAGTAAAGACTTGGAATTCTTGGGATAATTACTAGATGATCAGTGTCTAATTGATTTGACTTAAGATAATACAATGATACTCGCATTGATAATGGAGGTTCTAAAATTAAAGTCTTAGTAGTTGGAGGAGGAAGAGTCGGAAAAGAAATTGCTAAATTGCTTACTGCAGGAAAAAAGCATAAAGTGACTCTCATAGAAAGCAATTTAGAACGCTGTGAAGTGCTTTCTGAGGACTTAGGGCATGAAATTTTTTGTGCGGATGGAACTCTACCAAGTTCATTGGAAGAGGTTGGAATAAAAAACACTCAAATTTTTTTAGCAGTTACTGATGACGATAAAACCAATGTTTTGTGTGCTATGTTAGCACAATCGTATAAAGTTCCCTCTATTTATGCAAGAATAAAGGATCCTAGATGGATTGAAGCGTGCGAAAGGCTTGGAATTGATGTGATCGATCCCGCACAAATAATGGCTTATAATATAGATGCAAGAATCAGAGGTAACACTTTTCTGGAATTTCTCGAAGAAATTACTGAAGATGCTGAATTCAAGATGATTCGAGTACCTTTGGATTCACCAAAAGAACAAAACCTCATCACTTTTGAAAAAGAACGGCATATTCATGTAATTGCAATTATGAGAAAAGGCGCTTTTATCGTTCCTTCTCCCGAAGAAACAGTCAAACCAAATGATACACTAGCTGTATTGAATAAGCGAAAGAGTTTAAATTTTTTTTAATCGTCATTTTGTTTTTTAAGAGGCTCTTCTTATATTTCAGAACGTTTTTGCAAAACGGATGGATCAATCGCGCGAACACAATTTTCTACATGTTTAAAATTCACATCAGTATTATAGCAACCCTCTCTCGTCAAAAATACACTTTGGGTAACTACTCCATGCTTTTCACAGACAAGGTTCCCTAAAAAAATCTCTTTATTACATGCAACTCCGATTACAGCTTTTGGATTGAACTTTTCGAAGATTTCCTCAATTATGGAACCTCCCCTAATTATGAAAACCTTAGCATATCCTAATTCATCAGCAAGTTGCTTTATTCTGCTGATTCCGCATCTTCCACAATCTACACAATGATGACCCCATTTATCCGACTTAGCCTCACAATCAGGATGTCTAAGACATTGTGGAAAGAGAATTATTCTTTCTTGGAAAGGAGTCGAAAGAAATGTATCTTTGTACGCCTCATTCTTCATTTGATTAAAAAGACCTAGGACCTCGGTTTCATCTACTCCAAATCGAGTAGCTAGTTTTTCCAAACTAATAGTTAAAACTTGCGCTTCTTTTTGTTTGCTAAGCCTCCTCAGAAACCCCATAAGTAGTGTATTTTTTGATGAGTTTCCTTTCGAATCCTCGCTCATCCGTTTCCCAGCTCTCTGTTTATACAAATGTGTTTACAGAAGTCTATATTATCAATAGTTATGTAATTGAAAAGTTTTCCCTTAGACACATCAAAGTTTACTCGTCAAACAAATATTTGAAATACCGTATTAGAATTTTTGAATGAATTCATCGATAAGGGACGTCAAAAATTGGGTCGTATTTAGATAACATCCATCGCCCAATGATTAATCGCTGAATCTGGCTGGTTCCTTCATAAATCTGATATACTCTGGCATCCCGAAACAGTTTCTCTATGAGATAAGAAGTTGAATAGCCGTAACCGCCGAAAATCTGGAGTGCATCGCTAGCAGTTTTCATGCCATAGTCAGTTGCAAATGCCTTGGCACAACTAGCTGAAATATTATTGTCCATTCCCTGATCGGCTTCCCAAGCGGCTTTCCAAGTAAGTAAACGAGCTGCCTCATAATTTATTTTCATGTCGGCTATCA
This sequence comes from Promethearchaeota archaeon, assembly GCA_048940375.1. Lineage (GTDB taxonomy): Archaea > Asgardarchaeota > Sifarchaeia > Borrarchaeales > Borrarchaeaceae > Borrarchaeum. The sequence continues at coordinate 4,759 of JBHLOP010000135.1, forward strand.
TAAACTGGATTGCTTGGAAATCAGCAATTTTTGACTCGAAGGCTTCTCTCTGTTTTGCATAAGCGATCGCATATTCCATTGCTGCACGAGCTACTCCACAGGCAAAAGAAGCGATGATAGGTCTTGTATGGGCAAAAGTTTTCATAGCTAGAACAAAGGCTTTTCCAGGTTTTCCTAAAATGTTTTCTTTAGGAACCCGAACTTCATCTAACTTTATATAGCGGGTATCAGATGCACGATGTCCCATCTTAGGAATAGGTTCTCCTACTGATAAACCCTGTATATTTGTAGGAACTACGACTGCAGTTATGCCCTCATGACGTTTGGTACCTTCCAAACGGCAGAAGAGACTTATTATTGATGAGTAACCAGCATTTGTAACCCACATTTTGCTACCATTTAGAATTACTTCATCTCCCTCAATGCGGGCTGTTGTCTGGATTCCAGCAACATCTGATCCCATCCCAAATTCACTGGTAGCAAAAGAGGCAAACATTAATTCCTTTGTAAACGGCAGTAAAAAATGCTCCTTCTGTTCATTTGTGCCTCCAAGAAGTATTGGTTCAAGACCCACATTGCTAATGAACATACTTGTTGTAATGCCTGGGTCTGCGGCAGCAATTTCTTCAAATACAAGACAATTTTCAAGAATTCCATGCCCAGGACCACCATAGATTTTAGGGACAGTCAGATTAAGAAATCCATAATCAAAAGCATTTTTATATAGCTCTTGAGGAAACTCTGCAGATAGATCATACTTACGTGAAACCGGAATAACTTCTTTGATTGCAAATTCACGTGCCCTTTTTTGTAAGGCAAGCTGTTCTTTTGTCAGATTAAAATCAAGCGGCATTATTTCACACCTATTTGATTTCACATTTTTGTTTAATACAAAATATCTTGAATTTCAACATTTTTTTTCTTCAGGATTATTTAATTTTAGGATTTTGCCAAACTCTAATTTCCATCGCGCATTTTGTTTTTAAATCATTATGCGCAAAAAGGAAACAGTGAACTACCACCCTACTT
>JBHLOP010000136.1:0-5765 GCA_048940375.1 Promethearchaeota archaeon
GTAGAAAAAGACGCGGCCTTTATGAGTCTTTCTGAAGCAAAGATTTACGACAGATATCCTTGTATTCTTATGACAGGCATCGGGCAACCAGATATTGCGACTCGAATGATGCTTCGAAAGATAGTAGAAGAAACAGGAATTCCTGTGTTTGCTATTATGGATGCAGATCCTTATGGACTAGAGATTCTAAGAAGTTATACTTTTGGAAGCAAAGCCCTAGGATACGAAACACCTTGGCTTGTAACTGAAAACATTTATTGGCTTGGTTTACGCCCCGAGGATATGGATAATTATAAGATCCCGAAAGAAGTCTTTATCCCTTTAACAGAAGCTGATAAGAAAAAGGGTAAAGAACTTTTAGATGAGATTTGGTTGCAGAATAAACCAAAATGGGCAGAACAATTAGAGTTGATGTTGAAAAGCGGCGTGAAAGCCGAAATTCAAGCGCTTGCATCGAAAGGGTTTGAATATATGACTGAAAAATATCTGCCTCAAAAACTTGAGAGCGCAGATTGGATTTGATGCTTTTTAATCAGTTAACTAGACGAAAATGTGTGTGATTAAAAATTGTCGACTGATGAATCAAGAACGAATAAAAAGAGATCCTCGAAAAACAGTGGATCTAAAACTTTATCTCTTAAAGAGATAGAGCAAAAACTCTTAGACAAGGATAAATCGATCATTGAACTCCTAATTGAAGAATTAAAAGGCCCTGATGAAAAGGTTGTAAATAGAATAAAAAGACTCCTTGTCAAACATGGGCAATATGCTATTGAAAGTTTTATTCAAGCATTAAAAACATCAAACGATCAAATATATGAGAATATCGTAGATGTTTTACTGGAATTAGGAGATTTTTCAGTTGCCCCATTGATACAAGCATTAGATAATCCAAGCGAGGAAATTAAAAACTCAGTAAAAAGTATTTTGATCCAAATAGGGAAACCTACAGTTAATCCATTAGTAAAAGAATTAGATAATCCAAGCGAGGAAATTAAAAACTCAGTAAAAAGTATTTTGATCCAAATAGGGAAACCTACAGTTAATCCATTAATACAAGCATTGGAGAACCCGAATGAGGAGATCAGAAACTCATCAAAAACTATTTTAATGGATATTGGGAAACCTGCTGTTGACCCGCTCGTAGAACTATTGTTAATCGCAAAACCCGCAACCAAGCATCATATCAGAGAGATCTTAATCAACATTGGCGAACCGGTAATAAAAACTTTAATGAATACTCTCAAGGAACCTGATCTCTCCCAGACGGCAACGAAAGAAATTGAAACAATCATTTTAGATATAGGCGAATCTGGAGTTAGATCGTTAATAAGAGGTTTAAAAGAGCCAGATCCAATAATACGGGAGAATGTCGAGAAACTTATTCTTGAAATTGGTGAAGCCAGTACACCTCTTTTACTCAATGTTGCTAAAGATAAAGACAAGGAAGTCGCGACCCTTGCAAAAAATATTATTCGAAAAATGGGTCGAATAGGCATAAAACCGTTAATAGAAACCATTCAAACAAGAAGAGGATCATCTGAGAAAAACGCCAAGCTTATAGACGCTATTAAATTATTAGGAGAAATAAGTTCCTCAGATGAAATACAGGCTTTTTTAGGCAGTCTTAATGGCACTTCAGAAGTAGAAACGAATAAAAAAAGTGTTTCACAGATCATTAACCAATCACTTAATGTATTGCGTCCATTACTTCAGCATAATGATGAGTTAGAAGTTCAAAGGAGTGCTATTCATGCGTTGGGAGAAATCGGTGAACCTTTTATTTTGGATTCGCTAATTAGCCTTTTAGATTCGTCTTCTTGGCAATTACGTGCGGATGCAAGAGACGTGATTTCTCATTTAAAAATTAATGAACCTCTTTCGGAAGCAGAGAAAAAAGAACGATTTTTGCAGAAATTCCCAGAATTTCAACAATATCCACTTATTGAGGATATCCTCAACCAATATAAAAAAGGAGGCATCGCAAGTGATGACCTGCTTAAAGAGATTGGAACTGTGCTTAAAATACCTGAGGAAGAAGTATTATACCATTTTAATGGATTGTTTTTAGATAAAGATGTGATTATTGAAAAACTAATTAAAATTCTTCAAGATCCACCTAAACCAGAAATTAAGATAAGTGATTCAAAAAAACAACAGATTATTGAGAGGAATCCCGATTTTAAACACTTTAGTGCCCTAGAAGAGGCATTTCATCAATATGCAACGGACAATTATTCATATGAACAATTGATCAAAAAACTAAAGGATTTCTTTAATATATTCGAAGAAGAAGAATTTTTCTTATTCCTTAATGACCTATTTCCAGAATTAAATTATATGAGAGAAAACATGATTTTGGTTCTTAGTAAGTTTGAAGATGATCGATTGATTGAATATTTACTTGATATGGCTGAAGATATAAACTGTCGTATTCGTTGGATAGCCACGTGGGCACTTCGCAACCACATTAATGAAAAAGTCCTGGAATTTTTTGCAGAAAGGATAAAGAACCCATCTTATGAAAAACATGTCCGTTGGATGAGTGCAATTGGGCTTGGAAAGATAAAAAACCCAAAAATTATAGACGCTCTAATTGAAGGCGTTAAGGATTCAGATGATAATATTTCACGTTGGTCATCCTATGCCTTAAATAATATCGGTAAACCTGTTATAATTCCTCTTATTGATGCTCTTGAAGAAGTGGCAGATACAGATTCTGTAAATAACGTCAAAAAGACATTAGTGAAATTTAGAAAGGAAGCTGTTGAACCCCTTATAAAAAGATTGGGAAAAAGGAACGAGATTTTCTTTGAACATATTGGAGACATCTTATTGGAGATAGGCAAACCTGCTATTAAACCTTTGATTAAATCGCTAAGCCATTCAGATAAAAAAATCGTTGAAGAAGTTATGAAAATATTAACATATTTTGGCACAGATGCAAGCAAACCTTTGATAAAAGCACTTGGGCAAACAGATGAAAAAATCAAACTCAATGCAATGCGTATTCTTTATAACTTAGGAGAAGAGGCAATTCAACCGCTTATTGGAGCGTTAGAGAGGAAAGATAAAGCAATAACAGAGAATGCGATGAAGATTCTCTACAAAATGGGAGATGCCAGTATACCTTCACTAATCGATGGATTAGAAGGTTCATCAACGAATTTGAAACGCATTGTTATAACATTATTATCTGAAATGTCACCAAAATCGATTCAGCCACTTATAATTGCTCTTGATGAATCTAAAGAAATAGCTGAAAATGCGAAAATCGCCCTTTCTAAAATTGGAGAGAATGAAATAGCTAAAGAACTCCTTTCGATTTCAAATGGAAAAGAGTTTTCAACAATGCATAAAATCCTTGAAGGCGAAAAGGATTTCAGAGATCTAGCATTTCGAATCAAACGCTTGAGAGAACGAGCTAAAAGGAAAAAAAATGATGAAAATAATAAGGAAACTGACTAATGTACAAAATAAACAGCGTTTAGACATTTATAATCATTTAAACCTGTTACTTAAAGAGGAAATACAATGGCTTTGTTAGATGAAGTACAAATACGAAGTGCAGCAGATTTCTTTCACGACAATAAAGCAATCGCTGGTTTCGATAACAGTATGAAATGTGTCTTTACATCAGTTCGTGAACTTGTAGAAAATGGATTGGATGCTGCTGAAAGGTCAGTTGCACAAGCTGAAAAAAGAATTGAAAAACTAAAAGAAAAGGAAAAATCAATTCCTGAGGAATTAGTAAAACTGGCTAAAAGGCGTCCCTATATTTATGTTAATCTAAAAATTCTTGAGAGTCATCAAGTTGCAGAATTGTTGAAAGTCGATAAACTTAGGGCTCTTGAAAGTCATCTTGACTTTTTAGAACTTACAGTAAAAGATAATGGTATTGGTGTACCTTTTAATGATATTCCGACTTTATTTGGTCGCGTCTTAACTGGGTCAAATTATGGAGCAAGGCAAGCGAGAGGCAGGTTTGGGCTAGGCGTCAAGATGGTATTATTAAATGCTATGGCCACCGTTGATCTTCCAATAAGGGTAAAAAGCAGACATATTTCGGAAAAATTTACTTCGAAATTCAAAATTCTGATAGATCTTGCTAAAAACGAGCCTATCATCGTAGGAGGCAAAGGGATAAGACTTGACATTACAGAACCAGAGGCGCTTAAGGAACCAGGAACTGAAGTAACCGTCACGTTTACAGGCTCTTGGCGTCTGGCTAAAAAATGGGTTCTCGAATATTTTCACGAGTTATCGATTATCACGCCTTATGCAACCTTCGAAATTCATACTCCAGATCAAGAAGAGCCAATTATTTATGACTGTGTTATCGATGAAATGCCACCATATCCCCGACTCACAAAAATCCATCCTTGGGGCTGTGATATTACTCAACTGAAACGCGAAATCGCGGCAACTCGTTTAACTGGCGTAAATAATATGATTGAGTTTATGACAAAACATTTCCAACGTATAAGTAAAAAAAAGGCAGATCAATTTCTTTCAATTGTTAATATCGACCCTAATAAAAACCCAAGAGAATTGAAAAGCGAAGAGATCCGAAGAATAATTCATGATGGATTTTTGCGTTCAAAACCAGACGAAAAAAAAGTTAAGAAAGAGAAAACAAAAAGTGAAAAAAGATTTACATTTCAGAGCCCTGAAGGTTCAGCTCTCTCACCTTTAACACCAGAAAACCTGGAAAAAGGGCTTAAGGAAAGAGTTAATCCCGATTTTGTTGCTGCAGTTACTCGGCCCGCATCGGCATATGCAGGACACCCCTTTATTGTTGAAACTGCCCTTGCTTATGGAGGCAATCTCAAGAGTGGAGTGCAGATCTATCGATATGCAAATCGAATTCCATTACTTTTTGGTGCAGGAAATGACGTAATTTCCAAAGTAGTTCATAAAGAAGTTGAGTGGAAAACATACAAATTAAATATTGATAACAATCCTCTGGCCATTGCAGTATCGATTGTTTCTACTAAAATTCCATTTCCTGAGACTTCAAAAGAATATATTGCAGATGTAGACGAAATTAGGGATGAAATCACTAAAGCAATTCAGGCGCTTGGAAGGCAAGTAAGAACCTTTCTTTCAAGAGTTGAACGTGCTCGCCGAGAGAGAAAAAGATCATCTCAATTTGAAAAATGGGCAAGTATAACTCTTCAAAATCTATTTGCAATCACTCAAGAGGATCCTACAATTCTTCCTGTTGACTTGTCAAGTGAAGCTGAGAAAATTGAAAAAGCGCTAATGACAGGATATCCACTTATCGTTGAACGAAAACATCCAGTCTCTTCACCCATATCGCATGCTAGTTACTGGCTTGAGCCCCGTATTGAAAAAGCATTATCAAAAATAGGAATCAAATCAGCATTTGAATTCTTAGCTACACCCACTGAAGAACTAACGATAGTAGAAGAATTTACACTACATCGTGTTGAACAGGTAAAACGTGATACTATAAAAACATTCTCACAAAGCCCAGATGCACCTGGTATCGCACATTTAGAGTGGGTAGACCCTGAAATTGAAGTATATCTCAATAAGAAATGGGTGAGGACTCTCTATGATTTCATTGTGACATCAAATTTAACTATTGCTTCGATTCCAGGAATAAACATAAGACTTATTGATTTCATAAAACAGGATGTCATTAAGAATCTAAACAAGAATCATTCATTTTCTCTTTCTGAGATCACATGGATCGATCAAGAATTGTTTAATAAGCTTAAAAGCCAGGAGATTCACAC
>JBHLOP010000137.1:0-5713 GCA_048940375.1 Promethearchaeota archaeon
TTCCATGAGCATGACTTTATTGAAAGTTATTTATTAATCTACAGCTTGAAATTTGACCTAAACTACACCAAATTTAAATCTTACATTGGCTCTTTTATTGTGATAAAATGTCTTATGGGAGATTTGAGTGATATTTCGTTTTTTCCGACCAAAAGAAGTTACATGCCAATTATGTGGTTCTAAAAGCATCGAAATATCCGAACTCTTAGGTATTTGTGGTAATTGCATAAGAAAAAAACCCGATTCGACACTTCTATATATAAGACACGCACACAAAAAAGCAAGAATCCCTTACGGTCTCCCTATGGAACCTCCTAAGACATCTGATGGTATCCAATGTAGCTTCTGTTCCAATCAATGTTCTCTGGGAGAAAAAGAGGCAGGATACTGCGGCATACGTAAAAATGAAAATGGGCGTTTTACGAAAGTTGGAACTAAATATGCACTTTATCATGCTTATTTGGACCCTCATGTGACTAATTGTTGTGCCGCATGGTTTTGCCCCGCGGGTACTGGTCAGGGATATCCCAAATATGCATGTCGAGAAGGACCTGAGCATGGTTATTCTAATTTGGCTGTATTTTTCTATGGATGCAATTTTAATTGTTTATTCTGCCAAAACGCATCTCATAAGGAATTTCCAAATCACTTGATGAGTGTAGATGAGTTTGTAAAACCTATTAAAAACAATGAAAAAATAAGTTGTATTTGCTTCTTTGGAGGTTCTCCAGAACCACAATTGCCATTTGCCCTTAAAGCATCTAAACGTGCTTTAGAATTAAAAGAGAATTTATTACGGATTTGTTGGGAGTGGAATGGCTGTGGCGCCCCGTCCCTCGTAAAAAAAGCTGCTGAACTATCCCTTAAAACCGGAGGAAACATAAAATTCGATCTAAAGGCACCTAAAGGCAGTCAAATCTCTTTGGCACTCTCTGGAGTCGATAATACAAGAGCCTTTGAAAATTTCGAAATGATTGCAAAAGAGTTTTATGATGAACGTCCACACTTACCTATCCTCATGGCCTCGACTCTACTTGTGCCGGGGTATGTTACTGCCGAGGAAGTAGAACGAATCGCACGATTCATATCTGACATTAATCCAGAGATCCCATATTCTCTATTAGCTTTTTACCCTAGTTTCAAAATGATGGATTTGCCCCCAACCTCTAAGGCCCAGGCATCAGAATGCTATCAAATTGCTAAGAAATACCTTAACAGGGTAAATGTAGGAAATTTGCATATCTTGGGTATTAGAAAACAAAATGAATTACTATAAACAAAAGAAGATTTTCTAGAAGTAAAAAGGAATCTTCCCGCGTTTTGTTATTCCTATATAAATCTGATTTGCTGTTTCAAAGTTTTGATTGAAAACCTCGCTATGTCCCATCAGGACGTTATCGATAATACTCACTGACTTTTCCTTCAGAAATAACTCGCAAAGGATTTTATAAGGTTTAAAGAATCCCTTCCATTTCTCTGGTTTATAGACTTCATTCATCATCAGTCACCCTTATTATTTACTCTCAAATACTAACAGCACCGCATAAGAAATTCACTGAGCGCACTTATTCCAATAATGTAATTTGTATAAAATTTAAAATGAGTTTTGAATTGTGCAATTCTTTACAAACGATCTTTCTTAATAAAGAAATTTAACTAACAAAAAATCTGTTGTTATATTCCATTTTTATACGTATAATATCACCAGGGGCAAACAAATACTCTTTTTGAAGTATAAGTTAACACAGATTTGATTTAATACATAAATATGCTAAACTGCTAAATTTTTGTTTTAGTACGCACTGAACGATAGTTTTTTATATTGTATACATGTTGTAGCCTTGAGATTTTTTTCATCCTATTTTTAATTTTGTATTTCCTTCGGTGACAATTGTGACAGAACAACGTAGGCAGCTTCGAATTCCATTTCCAAAGTCTCCAGAGGAGATTAAAGTTGGTCCAGGACATCTCACAAAGTACGAGAAAAGTCGAATCATTGGCGCAAGAGCTTTGCAACTTTCGATGGGTGCACCAATCCTTGTAGAAGACTTCGAAGATATGCTAGATCCCATTATAATTGCCGAGCAAGAACTAATAAATAATTTACTACCCCTTACAATTCGAAGATATCTTCCTGACGGTAGGTTTCAGGATATCCCGCTTCGAATTCTGCCAAGATCTCCATTTCTGCAAGAAGAAGAAAACGATCAGAAGTAAAATCTTTTATTATTACACATTTCCTAAAATAAAAAACGATTTTAGGTTCATTCATGTTGTGCACTGTTATATATTTGATGGATTAATTAGAAACTCGATTAGAAAGAACCATCCCTAATAATTTACTAGTGATTTGATGTGTAATTAACATTTAAATATTAATTCAGTTAGTTTTTTCATAAGAAAAAATTGGGGTCAAGGTATCAAAATGGTTGGATCTATTTGCCCATTGCTTTATAATCATGGACAAGGCTATGTTTGTAGAGCGCTAAACTCACAATTTATACATGATGAAGATGCCAAGAATATTTGCAGCAATGCTGAAGCTTATTTGTACTGCGTTCATTATTCAAAAAGGAATAGGCAGAGACATAACTCCCCAACTGAGACACCAAGGACGATCTGTCCAAAATGTAACTCAAATCAATTATGTGAAACGTTTTTTTTTATAAAGAAAGAAACTCAAACACCAAGCGAATTTCTGGCTTATATTTGTGAAGTATGTGGGTACACTGAACTATACAAATCTCATTTATCTCCTGATAATATTTGATGTGTACGCCAACATTTCTTTTCTCTTCTAAGAAGTTTTGAAAACATATTAAATAAAAAAAGTCAAATAGAGAATTGCGACTTATGATTTAGTAAATTTTTTAATCTAAAACTTTTCTAGAGTATCTCAACTTTCACGTAATTGAAAACATGATCAATTATATTCTTATCAAGATCATCACTGTTTTCTACATTTTCCAAATAATTCTTTAGATTAATACACGCGTTATAAGTCGAAATTATGGGCAAATCGAATCTTATATTTAGTTTTGAAATTATTAAGGCGCCTGTATGAAGTTGGGAAAGACCTTGATATCTGATTGCTTTATAAACTTTTGTGATTGCAGTTCGAAGTGAATCATCCAGTTCCTCTTTTTCTCTCCAGCGCACTAGTTTAATATCTCGCTCTAAGAAATCAACCGGATCTGTTAATTCAGGTCCTATTAACCCATTATTATATGGTGTGTGCATTACTAGAAATGAACGTTGGTCGGTTGATACCACAATTTTTGGTCTCGGGGCAACTTCTAAAATTATCTCACACAGACTTCTTTTTGAGATGAAATCGAGTGGCTTTTCAAGTTCATCAAAAACAATTGAATAATCTTGGAATGCATGATCTACTTCTAGCGAATCATCTTTATTGGATTCCAATATTGGTAGTACTTTGTTTAATGTACTAAATAGTTTTGTTTTTCCATTTCTAAGAAGGAAATAAGTTTCAGAACGAGATAATCTCTTCAATGCTGAAGAAATTGCTGTCGCAGCCTCTATTGGTTTTGTGTGCATATGATCATTAAGCCATTTATTCATAACAGGATATATGATATCTTTAATAATCTTTATTCGTTCTTCTAGAAGTTGAATCATTTTTTCTACAGATTTTTCGTTTCCATCTAATACAGATCGCTCAAGGTTTGCAAGATCTCGAATATCTTGTTCTAACGCTTTAGTGAATGTTTTGCGCAAATATTCAATCCATTGCCCTTCAGAAAGCGCAAAAGTGAATTCATGTGAGTATATCGAAGGAACAGGTGCTCCAACAACATTTCTCCTTTTAAATTCCTCCATTATTTCTTCGCATACCATTTGTGCATCTAAAACGCCGTCTAATTCGATTTGGTATGCAATCTTGGCTATACTAACCGGACAGTTATACTGTAAAGCAACTTGTTCGGCAAGTCGATCTGACAATCTTTGTACTTTTGATTCCAAAGAGCCAAATTTATCTTCAAACTCTTTTGTAATTTCAGTTACGGCAGTTATTGTTAATTTATCTAACTCGCCCTCTTTATCCAATAATTTCTTTTGAGTTTTTAGCGTTTCAACTCTTCCCTTAAGCTCTTCTTCCACTTTCTTCTTTATTTCTAAATCGGCTTCTACGTCTCTTTCTACATCTCTTTCAAAATCTGTACGAAAGGGGTATTCTTCGTCAATTAATTCTTCCCATGGTTTTACATGTTTAGGTGAAACTTGTTCTAAGGCAAATCCACTAGCTATAGCGTACTCTGCAATCTGTATAGTCTTTTCTTGATCAATTCTTAAACTCTCTGCAATCTCCTTAAGAGGCTTTACGCCATCAATTAAGGCAATTACATCAATTCCTTCATTTCCAAAACGTTCGCTTATCTCTTTATTCTCTCTTGATGATGGTATCATAACTTTAAAGGTTGCTTTCGTTCTTTCTAATACTGTCTCTATAGTTACTGTTTTGATGAGCCATTCTCTTATCAGATTATCGAGTTTCTGATCGAAAGGCTTGAAAATCTTCACGTCTCCAGCCCATGTATTTATTTTATAGCGATAATCAGCCAAAAATTCGCGTTTAACAAGATCTAAGAATTCTTCTAACTTTTTCAAATCTACATTAATATCTGCTGCAATGACAAAAATAAGTCTAGGATTAAATGTGGATTCATACACAAAACGGATATCTTCAGCTACAATTGACTTGATTTTCAAATCAGCATATGTTAGAATTGCGGATTGAAAGCCTGAAATAAGGTCTTCATCAATTTCCGAATGTTCGCTAAAGTCTTTGTGCACTAAACATTGACCTGTATCCAAGATAATCCAGACACCATATTTCATGAAAGTGAACCTCTCATATTGAACTACACGTAAGAGTAAAAATATTGCATATTCTTCTTCTTAATTGAATAACGATAAGTATCTACGATTCTTATTCAATCATTATTCTTAAATCCTGCGATTCTATATTATTCAAATCCCCTAGCATCAAGATTTTGACGTAAGAAGTCAAATGTTAATACTAATGACTTAGATAGCCCCCCATAGTAATACCTTAACAATGTATTTCTAAGAAACCAACGAAATACTCGTTTTTTTGATTTTTCGGTACTTGAGGTTAAATGAATGCTTGGAATTGTCTAATTTAAAGATTCTGAAAAAAATATCCGCAACTTCGTTGAGTGATGAATGAGCCTTACATGATTCGCTAAATAATGAATACGCCCCACGTCGTCAGCGCGAAATGAAGACCGAAACCAATTGTAAGCGAGATGGCTAGAAGTCGAATTCCGAGACCTTTAAAGGTTATATCACGAGTGGTCTCTAAATAGATAATCAAATTTACAACTAATAAACCACCAATAACTAATAAAATTCCTGCAATAATTCCATAGCCACCTTTAAGCCATCCAAGAAATTCAAGAAAAGTTGGTATATTTATTTCTGGTGGTCCTTCTTCCTGCATGAACAACATATTTTTTCACCGAAATATTCCCTTTCCTTTAGGGAAGTTCAATGACCTATACTTCTTCTTTTAATTTGTCCAGTAAACTTTTAAGAGTTGTTGCGAACATCTCTAATAATGAGGCTTTAAGAAATTTTCCCTTCAAAATGGTGTCTTCAAAATGGCTAAAAAATTGAAATGTAAGAACTGCGGTAATACCTCATTTGAGGGTGTAAAACCTAATAAGAC
>JBHLOP010000138.1:0-5694 GCA_048940375.1 Promethearchaeota archaeon
CTCACACGCGGGGAACCGGTCACCACATTGGAAGGAGAGACATACACAGATAGGATGGTAATATTAGAGTTTCCGAGTAAAACTCATGTTGAGGCCTGGATAGCTGATCCTGAGTACCAAGAAGCAGTGGTATTCCGGCATGCATCGTCAACAATGCGGATGCTGCTGATACAAGAAGGTGGCGAAAACACCGAAGACCCAGACCCAAAACTTTGAGAGGACGTCTACTCCTGGGTCATCTTACTCTTGCTTTCTTTCAATAGAAGTTTTTATAGGTTTGATCTTACTTTATTTACTTATTAATAAAAAGAAAAGAGAGAGATCTTCTCTTTCTGAAAATCCCTCCGTCCCCACCATCTTTTCTATTTCTATATCAACGATCGGTGCATTGATACCCTCGCAGAAAAGTTTTTATATGGATCCTATATGCTTGTATTTGGATCTTCGGTCATAGGTCCAGGGTCACACCTGATCCCAGCCGAACTCAGAAGTTAAGCCTGGGCACGTTCGTGTGAGTACTATCTTGCGAGAGCAGATGGGAAAACTGAATGCTGAAGGTCCACTTTTTCTGCTTATATCAATATCCTTTAGAGGATTTTTGCTCTATTCAATGTGTGTCCCATCTGAATTCTTGTCAACTGTGTCCATTAAGGAATAGTTTAAAAGTGAATAGGATAATGCATAGCAGAATGTCTTATGAATATGGAAAACGGATAAATACATGTATTTGAGGCTGGCTGAAAACAATGCAAGGGTTATTAGATTTATTAACAGGTGGCGGTGGGCAAGGAAACAACCCATATGCCGTTATCTTCAATTTATTATTCTTTGTCTTTATCATTTTCTCAATATTTTATGGACAGCGCATCCAACAATTCATGTGGCTTAAACAAATTGAACGCGCACTTATGAAGCTAGATGTATGGCAGCGAGAAGGGAAAGTTATATGTAAGACACGTGTTGCGAATTTCAGCGATGCTTCTGACGAAGAAGTGTTTGATTCGATAGAAGGGTTCCTTGAATTCTTTATGATAATGCCTGTGGACAAAGATCCCTCGGGTGTTTTAAACCGATTAGAACATTTGATGGATGTAAGAAAATCCAGATTCGAAGACTTCGTCTCTCGTGTCGCACCTAAAGCGAATGAAGCAGATTCTAGAACACTTGAAAATGTGATTGAGGCGGCAATAGCAGTTTTCTTTATCTTTAGAATAATACGCCACTTCTTATTGCTTGGTAAGAAAACTAAGAGCACATTTTTAATCATGCAGATATATATGCAGCTCCCCTTAATTATGATCTTTGCTAAGGCGTATTTTGAAGCGTTGCAGTGTTTTGCAGAAGGGAAACCCATTGGTGATGGAGTAGGACCTCTTGTAGCAGCGCGACTTATGAGGGGTGGTGAGTCGAAAGAAGTTGCCAAAGAGGTCGTTGCAGTCGAAAAGAACATAAATAACCGCAATGTCATCATTGTAAAAGCTAAGGGACCAGGAGGCACTGTTGGAAAGCCCGGACTTGGAGTAAAGAATGTCATAGAGGAAAAAGAAGGGAAAGTTGCTCGTGTAATAATGATCGATGCAGCCTTGAAGTTAGAAGGCGAAATAACAGGCGATGTGGTCGAGGGTGTCGGTGCAGCAATTGGCGATCCCGGACCAGAAAAACACAAAATAGAAGAATCTGGTGTAAAGTACAAAATTCCTATTGATGCCATAATAGTAAAGCAATCGATCGAGGATGCTCTGACTTCAATGAAAAAATCAATAGCCATGGCGGTAGATGATGTCATTCGACGCATTCATTGGATTATTAATAATCAAACAAATGAAGGAGATACAGTAGTCGTTGCTGGAATTGGAAATACGCTTGGCGTCGGACAATAGAGGTGTAAAAAAGTGAGTGAAGAAAAACAACCCCAACCACGGGTTCCGCGTGTAATTTTAATCTTTATAGGAATCGGGATGATAATATCCTTGTATTTCATAGTATCGGCAACTACAGGCTATTTTCAGAATCCACAAGGGAATCGATGGCAAACAGACTTGCTGATTGGTTTATTAATTCTTGGTGTGATCTGGTTACTTAATTTCTGGATCAGAGGTCGTTCGAAAAAGATTGAGTGGCATACAGTGTCTCAATTAAAATGCGAACAAGAAGGATGCGAATATTCAGAAATCAGAGACTTCAAGGAAGGCGATTACGTTTATAAGAAGCTTGGAAAATGTCCGTTATGTGGAGGACAAGATACACTATATATCGATTTAATTTATGCCTACAATCCATTAGAAGTTAAACCTCAAAGTACCGAAATTGCTCAAAGTACATAGATTCTAATACTAATTTTGTTAGTGGGGAGGCTGGCGACTATTTTTTTAGTATATCACATTTAATGATAGGGTGAACAAGAGGGTTATTTTTGTCACAAAAAGAATATTCACTAGTTGGACTTGGAGGTACTTTTGATCGGTTACACAAAGGGCATGAAGCACTCATTCAGAAAGCATTTGAAATTGGTGTTCAGGTTTTAATAGGAATTACTTCAGACGAAATGCTTGTTGGAAAAGATAAGTTTACAGAAATCCAACCATACGCTCAGCGTGTAGAAAATATTAAGAACTATCTAAAAAGCGATGATCTTTTAAAACGCTCTAAAATTATCAAATTAGAAGATCCCTATGGTCCTGCAGTTACCAGAAAGGAAATGGAAGCCATAATTGTTACTGAAGAAACTCGCCCTACGGCAGAAGAGATCAATAAAATCAGAAAATCAAATAGGCTTGTGCCCTTAGCCATAATAAGTGTTCCCCGAGTATTAGCAGAAGATGGGATACCAATTTCATCGTCACGAATTAGGGCAGGGATGATTAACAAAAATGGAAAAATGCTCAAAGAAACATAACAAGCAAATTCTTTTTCTGAATGCCTTTGAAGAAAGGTATATTTAGCTTTGAAGTGAATTAAACTCTATGTCACAAAACAATCCAACAAAAATGCCAGTTCTTTTTATTGGTCACGGTTCCCCGATGAATGTTATTTCAGACAATGCCTTCACTCAAAGTCTAACAAATCTCGGAAAAACTTTATCTCGCCCAAAGGCAATTCTAGTAATTTCAGCGCATTGGCTGACAAAAGGAACCAGAATCTTATGCATGAATAAGCCAAAAATGATCTATGATTTTTATGGATTTCCGCAAGAACTATACCAAATCACTTATCCAAGTCCGGGCTTTCCCGAACTTGCCAAGCAGATTTGTAACAGAGTTGAATCTTATAATATCACTTGTGATTATGAATGGGGCTACGATCATGCATCATGGACCATTCTAAACCATATGTATCCAAACGCAGATATTCCAATGTTAGAATTAAGTTTGGACTATAGGTTCAATGATTGGAATGTGAAACCTATAGAATACCATTATAATCTGGGCAAAGAATTAGCTTTTTTGAGAGAAAAAGGCGTTTTAATTGTCGGTAGTGGGAATATTGTTCATAATCTTGGAATTATTGATTGGGACGTGGATGCCAAAGTAATGGGATGGGCGAAAGAACTCGATGAGCTCGTTAAAAAGAATTTACTGACTAAAAATCACGATGAATTGATAAATTTCCAGTTAATGGGTGAGACAGCCAAAGTTGGAATTCCTACATGGGATCATTATCTTCCGATGATTTATACTATAGCATTACAAGAAGAATATGAAGCAATGGTGTTTATCCACGAGGGATTTCAGCACGGTTCAGTTTCAATGAGATGTTTTCAAATTGGTTAAAAAGGATATAATACATGAAAATCGTTTCTTTAGATCAAAACGAGCAATTCATCCAATAAATACAAAGAAATATGTAGATAAACTCCCAAAACCGCCTTTTAAATTGGGAACACCAGATTTCAGACGCTTTTTCTAGAAATAATGAATGGAGAATAAATAGGTATTCGTGATTTTGATAAAGTTCACCAAGTCTTTTATCGATGCATCTTATACATAAATGCCGTTTCATTAAGAAGTTTTGTAGGATTAAAGATGTTAAAATAGTCAAATTTGCAAAGACCTATCGAGTCGCCGGCAGCAAATAGAATTAACTTTTTGTCGTTTATGAAAATAGGTTAATTGACAATCAAAAAAGCGATGAAGACGTTAAAATTAACTAACTTACTTTGGCATATCTCTGTACCCTGTACCCTGTTGAGAAGATAAATTGCGGTTAGTGTTTCACTTTCATACGGGTCTCTTTAACACTTAAATAGCAATAGTTACGAGATATGTGTGCAGTATACCGAGGTGTCTGGCTTGGCGTGACCGCGTACACGAGACACAGTATCGATGAAGATACTGTCGCCCTCAAGTGTCCCCCTTGAGGGACGGGGGCTGCTGTGGACCAGCCCAGAACTGTCGATGAGTTGGTTGAATGTGACCAACCGTGTTGGCTAAGCAGAACAACCTATGAGGACAGAAGCCACCTAATTTGTTCGGTGGTAGTTCACACAATTGCCTTACAAGAGGAAGAAGAGGCGATAAAATTTACCCATGAGGGAATTCAGCATGGTTCGGTTTCAATGAGATGCTTTCAAATCGGTTAACAAATTAGTTTTCTGAAAAATAAAAAAGAAGAGCAGAAGAAATACTACGCTTCATAGAGAGGGAGTTCTTCAATTTCGAAAACAGCGGTTGGATTTTCAAGTTTAAATTTAAGCAACACCTCGGGATGAAGTTCCCCCAAAACACCTACTTTGATACCCTTTACAAAGACCTCTGCAACTCTTCCCTCAAGAAAAGAAGGATTAACCGCAGTTTTCAGTTCAAATGGAACTCCTAAGTTGGTGAGAAGCCCTCCCACTACTGCTTGAATGTGCTCATAACTTGTAGCATAGTCAGTAATGGCTGCAGCTATTCTTGAAACAGTACGTACTTTATTTATGACAGACGAATCAGGGATTCCAACAGGACCTATTTCAAAGATTTTCTGTGGAAAAGCACTATGGGTATTTTTACTCAGAAAATTAATGAGTCCTGGCAGTAATTGATTACGAATGGAAGTATATTTCTCACTTACAGGGTTAGCAATTTCAGTTATCTCATTAGATTCAATAAATGAACGAATGGTCTCAAGATCATGCTTATTTGTAAGGACATAATTCAAAATTTCTTGAAAGCCCATTCCAATCATCAAATCTTTAATCTTACGTGTGAATGTGCTTAAAGGAAGTTCTCCGCCTACGGTCATTGATTGCGGAAGCTCAGGTTCCATTATATCATAGCCATAGCCAATACTAACATCCTCAATGATATCAACTTCATGAAGAAAGTCTGGTCGATATACAGGAACAAGCACCTCTAAAGTGTCATCATCAACTTCTTTTGAATCAAATCGCATCTTTTTCAGTATAGTTGTTAAATCATTCAGATTTAACCCAAATCCTAGCAGTTCATTTGTGTTTTTTAGACTCAAGTTCATTTTAGTAGGTGTGAAGTTCGGATAGACTTCAGGAGTTCTGTCAGGATAGAGAATCTCAACCGATTCGATTTTCGCGCCACGATCGTAAAGATCGGCAAGAAGAATGTGTAGAGCATAAGTAATGATATATTCATCAGTTCCGGTCACGTCAAAAAAGAGATTTCTAGTATCCATGTCAACTCTTGTTAGATTGCCATTTATTATTGGGGGTAGAGAGAGAACATCACCATTTTTATCTAC
>JBHLOP010000139.1:0-5687 GCA_048940375.1 Promethearchaeota archaeon
TCATCAAGGACATCTGGTTGAAATGAAAATGTCCTCTCCTGTTCTAAAAATCCCCCAATACATATCCTACGATTTCTCGTATAACTTCTTCAACTGATTTCTCTAATCCGTCCTCAAGTTCGATCTTAGTTGCTAAAGCCATAATTGCGCTACTTACCCAATCTTCATACGATGGGGAGTCATAAAATCGAATAATGTTTGCGAGATCTATAGCTCCTCTTACTGATGATCCTCGTCGAAGGTCAGCATAATCTCTTGTAGTACGCACAATTGCGACTACTTTTTTGATTGTATCTTCATCTTCACATTGGGATTGGAGTTTGACGATTCTTCTTTCTTCCTCTTCATCTTGGAAATCTAATTTGACCCATACAAATCGGTCTCTTAGAGCTTCACAAAGAGAAGTTGTGCCAATAAACTCTTCAGGGTTTTGAGTAGCAATTATCTGAAAACCGTTTTCTCCTTTAACTGTTCCAAGTTTGGGAATAATGATTTGCCGTTCATCAAGTGCAGGTAAAAGCACGTTTTGCGTGCCCTCTGGAAGCCTATTTGCCTCATTAATAAACAAAATTGCGCCAGCCTGCATAGCCTCAGTTAAAGGACCCGGCACAAAAGAATTCCAGGTCCATCCTTCTTTAATAACTAATGGAGGGTCGAATATGCCAGTTAATTTCGTTTCTGTGAACCGTTCGTCTCCGTCTACGCGCAAGAAATCCTTGTTAAAATGTGATGCAACGGCTTTAGCCAACGTGGTCTTTCCAACTCCTACAGATCCTTCGATCAGGGCGTGCTGTCCTGCCAGATGAGCTATGACTACTTTCTTGAGTTCATGTTCTCTTCCAACGATATCATGAGTGTTTTGGATCTCTTGGACTATTTCGTTAACATTCATTTTTCTATTTCACCTAAGTTGTATGAAATTCAGTGTCATAAAATTCTTACAATTATGGTTGTTATGGTCGAGCTCCACATGTTTGTAACGGAACTGATTAAAAACATTTTGCATTATTCAAAAGGAAGTTTTTTAGTTTCCGATTTTTTCTTAAAAAGATACATACCCGATTTAAATTACAAAAGAAACTATCCTATGTCTTTATTTAACTAAAATTTAACTAACTAAGACGATGAAGTACCATTCTCAATTTCGCGTCTTAATTTCCTCACGTTTTCCTCAAGTGTCGCTACAATCTGTTCGTTTTGTTGATGATTTAAAACTTTACCACAGGTTGGACATTTAAATGAATTTTCTACAGCTTGATTGAACGTACAACGAGGGCAAGTTGGTGTCGAACATTCAAAAAACATGTTCATTCGCTCGTATGAGAGCCGATCTTCAAGTATTTTTAGCACTTGTCTCTTTCGTTTCAATAATAGTTCTTTTACGCGGTCAGGAACCAGTTTCCAATAATATACGAACCATCCAGTATCGATGTCTCGCGTTCTCCTATACGCAGCTAACTGATTATCATACAATTTATAGAGGATTTTCCTAACAACGTTTAACCTGAGTTCAGTTTCTGAAGCAATTTCTTCATCTGTTATTTCTTTTTCTTCAGATAAGATCTGAATTATCTGGAGTGCATCATCGCCTCCGATCTCTTCTACGAAGGTACTAAGTATATTTTGGTGCTTTGTCTCTTGCTGCATCTTCGATTCCTCCTTGAAGCGGTAGCTAAACCGCCTTTTTTCTGGACGTCAATGAACAACATGTGGCTTTCCTTGAACTACCCCCATCTCATAGTATAGGACGTTAAACTTTAAATGTTTTATAATAGGAGTAATAGCATAATTGTAATGATCTATCAGGAAAATTAGGCCGTCTCATATCTTTAATTGTCGTTAATAAACAGGACGTCTCTTAAAGTTCAGCAGTATCCTCTATTTTGTCAAGAATTGAGCTCAACCACACGTTTACCTCGTGCAGTTGGAATTATTTTCAATTTAGCACCCTTAAATTGCATATCTCCTTCAACAGCGTTTCCTTCGAATAATCGATCCAAAAAAATGCAAAGAGCTGCAATTTCAGAATGTGGCTGATTCGTAACAGCAACATTATACTCTGCTATCTGATAAATCTCTCCAGGTACCTTTTCTGAACCTACAATAATTAGTTTTTTCTTTGGTGATTGCTTTATCACTTCGATAACTTCAGGAAGTGGAAGCCCGTACATTGTTAAGTGAATAATCTCTCCTCCCTCATTTTGCCATTTTTCAATTATATCTCTCCAAGCGATTCCCATTTCGACAAAGAATGGTCCACCGAATCGTTCTACAACTCCTTCTATATTATCTTTGAGTTCTTTATCAGTTGTATCGAAGAATATCCCATCAGCTCCGAATGCTCTGGCAACAAGCGCGGTATGTGTGCTAACTCGCTTATCACGTGCGGGGCGATGACCAAATCGTAAAATTTCAACCTTCTTCAACAAATTTATCCCTCTTAATGAATACTATCAGTCTAAAAATATTTTTAAGACATTCATTTTAAATAAATCAAAGGCAAATAAAAGTGTGAAACCCGAATGACGCCTTTTAGTAAAGGAGAAAGAATCACATTTCCATTACGTAAAATTACTGAAGGAAAAGCCTCTTTCTACATACCTGATACCGCAGAAAAGGAAACAAACTTTGTAAAGACACCTGTTTTTTATAATCCAATAATGAGATTGAATAGGGACATCTCACTACTAGCAGTCCAGGCATTTCAAGAAGAAAAACAACGTCAAATTCGATTCTGTGAACCGCTAACAGGTTGTGGAGTCCGGGGTATTCGAATTGCATTAGAAATCCCTGATGTTCAAAAAATACATCTTAATGATAGAAACAAGTTTGCATATGAACTGACAGGAGAGAACATAAGAGAAAATGAATTGCAAGACAAAGTTATTGTATCAAACGAAGATGCGAACTTCTTTCTTGATCAGCAAGCCTCAAGTGGAAATCGATTTGACGTTATTGATATCGATCCCTTCGGATCTCCTGTAACGTTCATTGATTCTTCCATCCGTGCACTTAGAAAAAAAGATAGTTTATTGTGTGCTACGGCAACTGATATGGCTCCTCTTTGTGGTGTCTATCCAAACGTTAGCCTCAGAAAATACGGAGGATACTCCTTAAAGACAAAGTATTGTCATGAGATTGCAGTGAGGTTATTATTAGGATGCATTGTAAGAATTGCTGCTAGATTTAGCATAGGAACACAAGTGCGATTCGTCCATAGTACAGATCATTATATTCGAGTTTATATTGAGGCTAATTATGGCGACACCAAAGCAGATCTCTCTTTACAAGAATTAGGGTATGTATTACATTGCTTTTCATGTGGTCATAGAGAACTAGTAAGAGGAATCACTATTCAAGTTACTCAGTTGTGTCTTAAATGTAGTTCAGTTTTATCGATTGGTGGGCCTTTATTTGCAGGTAAATTATTCGACAAATCGTTTTGTGAAAGAATGAAAAGTGATGCTGAGAAAAGGAAGTCGTATAAAACAAAAAAACGGGTTATGCGCCTTTTAGAAAGGATTATCGAAGAAACAGAAGGACCTCCTTTATATTATGATATTCATTCATTATGCGATGAATTGTCTATCCGAGTTCCAAAAATTGAGGATGTTGCAAATCTTCTAGAAAATCAAGGTTTTGAAACAACTAGAACACATTTTAAACCTACTGCACTTCGTACAAACGCTGATATAGATGATATTAAAGCCGTTTTATTAAAGTTGCATTAATAAAGCATTTCATTAAACTCTGTACTAAGTTCTCTGGCCTTTGAAATATCCCTCTCAAGATCAATTGTGTTTCTTAATAATATCGAGTTGAATGTAAATTCCTTAACGTCTTCTCGGTGTTTTTGTACAAGATCTTTTATTTTTTCCAGCTTTGAATGCAATAAGAAGAAAACCGGAAACATCTTTTTTCCAATCTCAAATCCATTTTGAGTAGCGAATTTCATAAATCTTTCATCCGCGTCCTTTGGACTCATTTTTTCTTTATTCCAAACGAGACGCGTCATTATATTTACAGTATCTGTAGATTGTAGCCTTGGCTGAATAAGCGCCATTTCTGATGATTTGACTTGTTCTAAGAGTTTTTCCCACTCTACTATTTCAAAAGGGATATGAATCATCCAATCTCCCTTGAATTTAAGTTCTACCTCAATTTGGGGATCTTGGAACAAAACAAATCCACGCGAGAGATCTATTCTGGTCAATCGAAAATCGTTCGCATTGAGAATTTCTGAATGTGTTTTACATCTTACAGGGAATCTATGACCAGAAGGGATCTTAAAGAAAAATTGCAGCATAACAGATTGAAAACCCCAAATTATCGTAGGAATTAGAGAAGTTGGAATCTCATAGATTTCCAACATTTGCCGGGCATTGCATCTTGGGTATTTATGAGAACAATGACGAACATAGTGAATGTCAATACCTAGATTTGTGTTAACCTGCTCTATTTTAGAGTATATTCTCTCATGATCATCAAATAACAGGTTTCTACATACGCCTACTAGTAAAGAAAGATCTACCAGATCGCTAGATTTGCGTTCATAAATTATTATATCGTCTAAAGTGCGTTGATAAAAATCAGAATAAACTTTTGCTTTCACATTTTCAAGGATATTTTGAGCCATAAAATCGACGACCAACTACATAGGTTTCTGCACTTCTTTTTCTCGAAGCGTCGGGTTTGCTAATAATTACCTTTTCAAACATTTTTTTCATTTTCTTAGTGAACGCATTAAAGAATTCTCCTTGAAAGACCTTAACTATGAAATTCCCTTCCTCCCTAAGAAGTTGCTGACAAATCTCTAAAGCTTTTTCAGCAAGATATATCTGGCGAGCATGATCTACTTCCCAGTTTCCACTTACATTGGGACTACAATCCGAAGTAATCACATCAAAACTAGGTGATATCTCTCTAATTTCATTAAGAGTGCTATCGTCTGTTATATCACCTAAAATGAATTTTATTTGGGGAATGGGAATTATGGGTTGCAAATCTACTCCTACAACTATACCCTCACCCACAAGATCTTTAATCGCTTTTAGCCAGCCACCTGGAGCTGAACCTAAATCTAAAACACTGTCACCTTTCTTTATTAATTTGAATTTGAATTTTTTATTTAACTGAATAAGTTTAAAAGCCGCTCGTGAACGTAGGTTTTCTTTCTTTGCCTTTTTATAATAATAATCCTTTTTTCTTTCGTTCAACCACCGCTTACCCATCAAAAAATGCTCCTCAATTATTTTATAGTTTTATCGAAAAATACCTAAATACTTAGAGCCCCTTCCCTTGTTAAACGGCTATGACGATTCATTATTTAAAGATGTTTTCGCGAGTTTTAGAAGCCAGTGATCCAAACGGATACAATAAACGGGCGATATTGATTGTAGATCTCCACATCTCGCCAAATCACCGCAAGTAAAACAGGGACATCCCTCAAGTGTATTTTCAGCTCCAACTTTCGATGTACTTGAGTTTTTTGCAATAAGTCTGAAGCTCCATCTGCCGTCCACAAGCTCCTTTTTTCTTTTAATTAGACCTTTTTTTTCTAAGCGTACTGCTAGCCTTGAACCTTCTCGGCTTGTAGTTTCCAGTTTTTTCCAAAGATCAGATTGCAATATACCTTGCACTCCAGTATTAAGAATGATCTTCATTGCATTATCTTCCAAAGATGACAC
>JBHLOP010000140.1:0-5601 GCA_048940375.1 Promethearchaeota archaeon
ATTTTCGGTAATCATTTGTTTGATCGTTTCTAAGCCAGATGTCATACAAAAGTCATCTTTTCTAAGTATTACAGAGAATTTGCCTGAATCTCGCATAGCTTGTTCAATAGAATCCAAATCAAGTACATCTACAAACTTACCAAAACATTCGCAAAGTGCAAGACCAATTTTCGTCAATTTATTTCACCTTAATTTCAATCATTTTTCTGAGGATAATGAAAGATTATACAGCTGGTACTGCTACTGCATCAATTTTTTCTAACAGCGGTTTTACTTTGATTCTGTGACGTTTAAAGTCGAATTCCTTTGGATCAATGCCGAATGATAAGCCAAGCAGTTGAGGATAGTAAAGCACAGGGATTTGATATGGAACACCGTATGAATCTTTGAAAGCTTTTGAGGCCATTTCTTGGCCTAAATCAAATTGCAAAAAGCAGAACGGACATAACACTGACATACAATCAGCGCCTACGCGAGCAATTTGTCTTAATTTTTCCATAACCATCTCTGCTGCTACATTACCGTCAAGGGACTTTGTACCCGCCCCACAGCAGTAATCCCGTCTGAGATACATGACTGAAGTGGCTCCAGTAACTTCTATAAGTTCATCAAACTTTGTGGGATTATGTGGATCATCAAAAGCAAGAATCTCACTTGGGCGTAATAAATGACAGCCGTAGTGAGCAGCAACCTTTATATTGTCCAATTTTTTAACTACGTTCTGTTTCAATTTTTCTAAGCCTATATCTTCATAGAAAAATTGAGATATGTGTTTTACTTCTACAGTGCATTTATATTCACGACCAACTTTACCTAGATGTTTGTTTACCTTCTCCAATAATTTGGACTCATGTTTTAACTTCACACTTGCAGTTTTCAACGATTCAAAACAGCCAGTACAAAGTGTCAATATATCCATGTTCTGTTCCTCAGCAACAGTTAAGTTACGAGTTGCAAGGGTGAGCCAAGTCATATTATCCATACCTGGGAAGCCAATTGGTTCCGGACAACATCCAAATCCGGCAATATCACGAACTAGATTTTCACTGTCTAGATGTTTTAAAATTCTTCTAAATGAAAATTCAAGATGTGGGAGTCTGTTAGGCACCATACAACCAAGAAAAAGTGCATATTCTGTCATTTAGGCTTCCTCCTGTTTCTCTTTTATCAATTTCTCTATTCGCGCCTTTGCTTCTTCTGCTCTTTGTTTCTCTGTTTCTGCATCTTCTGCAATCTTTCTCTTTATCATGTCTTCTATGCCAGTTGATTCTGCCAAAACACGAATTTCTTCTACAGGCGCTTCGGGCACCTCTGGTAATCCAAGTTTCTCTCTTCTTCTATTTATTGCAGAACTGGGCGGAACGACCTGTCCTGTTTCCAATAAGTTT
The DNA here is from genome assembly GCA_048940375.1 of Promethearchaeota archaeon. Taxonomy (GTDB): domain Archaea; phylum Asgardarchaeota; class Sifarchaeia; order Borrarchaeales; family Borrarchaeaceae; genus Borrarchaeum. The sequence continues at coordinate 1,389 of JBHLOP010000140.1, forward strand.
TTCACTTCACCAACCAAATGTGCAGGGATATTGCCGATTTTTGATGCCAAATTCCTGATATGTGATAGTATTTCACTTAGTTCAACGCCCTGAGGACATTGTTCTGTACAGGCATGGCAGAGCCCACAGAACCAAAGGTTTGTATCCTTAATAATTTCGTCTTTTAAGCCAACAAGAACTTCTTGTACGATTCTTCTTGGATTATAAACTTTGGCGAACTTAAACGAAGGGCAGTAAGATGCGCATGTGCCACATTGATAGCAATTCTTCAGATGCTCGCATTCTGGGAGATTAGTAAGTTCTCTTATGAATTCATGATTAATCTTTATAAGTTTAGATCTAGTTACCATGATCTAGTCCTCCTAAATTCTCTGTTGGAATCTCTAAAGATGTTTCATTAGCTTGTATTATTTTTGTAAAAAATCTTTTTCTGATACTCTTCAGAATTAGACTGATCAAGTAATTTATCCGTCAATGTGAACTTATTACTTTGATTTATTATCTTTTCTCTTAGCGCATAGAAGAATCTATCATAATCGTTCATTTTAGATTACTAAATGCGCTTAGCTATTTTTAAACTAAAAAAAGAGCCTATCAATCTTGAATTACATTATCGTTTGAATTACGATATCGAACCTAAGGAATCAAGAAGTTCGAAAATCAGCTTCATCAGAATAACCTCGACTTTCATAATATCCAAGAAAATCATAATTTACGACTTCGATGTGTACTAAAAATTTTATCCATTTATAGCCGTACTTACCAGGCACTACCATTTGGGTTGGAGGATATCCATCTTTGGTTTTGGTTATGAATTGTCCATCCATCTTATAGGCAATTATAATATCGTCTCTTAGTGCTGTTTCTGGAGTAAGATCTGTTGAATACGCATCTGCTGCATAAAAAGCAATTTTTACTGCATTCTCTGATATCCCTGCAGTTTCTAGAATATCTCTTAGAGGGACTCCGGTCCAATCATGATAACGAGCACTTACACCTGTAGGATCGTCAACGCACCAAAGTTTTGCTTTCACCGTCTTAGAGGGCATTTCAAGAAGGTCATTATATGTTAGAGTGAGTGGATTGCTAACTAACCCATCTACTACAAGAACCCATTCGTCATTGTCTTCTTCTGGTATATAATTTCTATCAGAATTAATAGCGTTCAAAAGAAAAGTGGTTGCTATTAAAGAAGCGCCAATTAAAATTAATACAATAATTGTTACAAAATTCTTCTTCTTCAATAAAAATCACTCTATATCTTATGACAGTGGTATCTATTTAGTTGAAAATAAATATTTTTTAAAAATTTCGATTGCAGTACTTCATGCGCTTTGGCTAAAAAAAAACACTTTGACATTTCAACTGATTTTCAGGACTACAACTTCATCAGTGTCTAACGGAAGTTGAACTCCTTTTGTAATAAATTCTTCTTTCGCAAATGTTTGTGAGTCAACTGCCTTGTATTTTTCTCGATTGTTGTTTGAGAAGATCACATCAACGCGAAACTCTTCTTTGTTTCCTAAATTGAAATGCTCCAAATCAGGAATCTTGAAAGTTCGGGATCTGGATATTCCTCGATTTATCAAAAAGAATAATGTACAATCCTCTGCAATTCTTGCTACAGTTTCTACGTACTCGCAACCTGCTATCTTTCTTTCAATCCCTGTCATTATTAGACACTGATCGATGAAGTTAAGGTATTCTGAATGTCTTTCCTCAGGTTGTTCATAATATCTCCATGTTATGAACGGAGCTCCTACAATTGTTCCAAGAACGATTATTTTTCCGTTACCGTATGAATTCACATAACCAATCATATTATCTTTATCATCAGATAGAAATGGTTCGACATTGACACGTTTATCAAATTCCAGTGTTAGAGCGTGCCCACGAACCATAGTTCCTTTTGGTTCTAAACGTAATACTTCACTTGGATTAAAGACATTATGGATGGCGTTGATTAGTATATGCATAGAATCGAGGACGAACAGCGAGTCTTTATGTTTAATCTTAGAGCGGTCAAATAGTGCATATTTGGCGAAAGAAAGTCCGGTTTTTAGATAGGCTAAAGGTCGGTTTATTACTCTTAATCTCAGATCAGAACCTATAGGTTCTGCTGGAAAGAGTTTCTCGTATCCCTTAAGGATTACGCCATTTTGGTCATATTTTATGATTTCTGGCAAAACAATAAGTGCCCCTCCGCGTTCGACATAATGAAAGAGCTTTTGGAAGTTTTTTTGGTCCATAAAACCTTTACTAACCATAAAAACGAGTTTATACTTTAAGAGATCGTCTGTAGTCAACGTCTCTAGGGTGAGTACTTCTGGATCGTATCCCGCAGACAAGATCATCCCCATCAACCCATACTGAGAGAAGTCAACAACTGCGTCGGTTGGATTCTGAGAGATCATTCGATTATTTGAAAGATATTCGACTATGGCTATTGGATCGTGAACTTCCTTTGAATTTAAGAGTAATTCTTTGTTATCTAAAACAAATTCATTAACCTTTTTAACGGCATCAAATCGGGTTGTCTTTTCCCCTTGTAAATCAATGGCGGTCTTCCAAATGTATTCAGATCCATCTACCTCTCTGCAATCTGCTATTAAGTACCAATTAAACCCACAAACGCCATGAGCAATTAGTTGCATAGCTAATTGTATAGTCTGTGCGTTTGAAACATTTGAGGAGGGATCAAACCAACCACATTGAAGCTCAGTAATTATCTGTGGCCAATCTAATAAAAAATTTTTGAATAGGTGACTAGTATATGATCCCATAAAGGGTAAGTCAAACGTATATGAATGACCAAAGAATTTCGCATAGATATCAGGAAACACTGGTCCTTGAGCAATGGTCATTTTGTCATAAGAAGAAATCGGGCTGAATGGAAAGGAAGGATCATTGAAAAATATGGGTACATTAACTCCCTTTTCTTGTACTTTTTTTTGTATCATGTTTTTTAATGTCCGTAAATACTTCGCAACATATTTTTCAAGGAATTCATGCCAATCTGCAAATTCTTCTTTAAGTTCAGGTCGAATCCAGCCATGAGGGGGTCTAATTTTTGAAAAATCTTTGAAAGAACTTTTCCATACTCTATTCAAAGCATCTATCGCTGAATTATACTTCTCCTTTAACCAATTTATGAACTGTCTGAGCGTATAGGGATTGTGATCTCGCTTATTTGTGTTTGCTACGAGTAATTCGCCGGCTTCATTATCTGGCTGGATGGCTATTATAGTCCCATCTTCAATAAAAGGCAAAAGAACCTGATCAAAGAGCGCATCATACCATTTCTTCACCTTTTTTAGAAAGCTTGGGTGTCTTACTGTAACCTCTTTGTATATTTTTCCATTGCTTTCAACCTGTAATATCTCTGGATATTCTTCTCGAAGCCAATCTGGAATACCATAGCCGGCATATTCGGCAAAGATATAGGGACCTGGTCTAACTACAAGTTTATAACCTAATCGTTTGACGATTGAGATAAATTCAGCAAGATTCCTCTCAGGGACGGTGTTACCTTCGAAATCAAATTGACCTTCATTAATCTCATGCCAAATCCAAGGAATATAAGTAGAAATTGTATTAAACCCCGCGTCTTTTAATTGAGTTAAACTACTCTCCCATAAATCCCTCGGAATGCGAAAATAATGATATGCGCCACTTATAAGAGTAAAAGGTTCCCCATCAACAAACCAAACATTATCTTTGATCTCAGACGTCATATTTTAACATCCCTACTCTCTACCTCAATATTCTTTAAAACAATATGTAAAACTTTTCGGTCTAATATTGAATACTTTAATGGGAGCATCTTTTTTAAAAAACCAAGTTGTATGCTTTTTAACGATTATTTTGTTATCTTATTTTGCAATATATTGCAGAAAACGTTTACCTTTCAAACTTGTTAAACATACTGGAAAAATTGTATAAAATAAAAGAATAATAAACCTTTAGTTAATTTAATTGATCTATTGGAGGCGACTCATGTCACGTCGAAAAGGTGCAAGCAGCGAACGTATCGCTAGATACGTCTTGGAACAGATGTTTAATTATACAATTCTAGATTTCTCGAAAGAAATTTCGCTTGATGGCTTGCAAGTCAGCGAAGCGGATTTGATAGCTCAGGATCCTAATGGAGAGTTATACCTTGTCGAAGTTAAATCTGGTTATGCAGATATAGGGAGTCTCCAGCAGGTTTATG
>JBHLOP010000141.1:0-5595 GCA_048940375.1 Promethearchaeota archaeon
ACATCTTCATCAATTCTAAACATAATTGGTTTTGTTAGCAGTTTTTCTCTCTTTGCCTTTGGTATTTTAACCTTCCAAGAAACGCGAAAACTCGACCAGATTGAGAAAGAACTAAATTTACCATCAGAAGGTGGACTTGGAGGTTTTAAAACTGGGATTGTTTATACCCTTTCAAATCCTGCGCTTATCATTTGGTGGCTCACAATAGGTTTATCTACATTGGTTTATACCTATTTAACCTGGACATTAGTTGGAGTAGTTTTTTGGGGTATAGGTCACTTTTTTGGAGACTTTTTTTACTATAGTACACTGGGCTATGTGATAGCAAAGCAAAAGAAAAGAATCAATATGGGGAAATACAAAATTATTATTCTTATCTGCGCAATTACACTGATCGCATTAGGAGTAGTATTTCTGTGGTTATATGGGTCTCAATTAGATTTTAGTACTTTAATGTAAGGGATTATTTAATTTTATTCTGGCTTCATACTTTTTTTAAGCAAGTACTAATTAAGAAAAAAATGAATCACGTACAGAAATGAAGTTAACAAACACTAAACTTATAAGATAACTGATTCTAACTTAAAACAGTAATACTCCTCAGTTAGAAATTCGCTATAATTTTTAAATAATTCATATTGGATGTATTAACAGATATTTAGAAAATTAAATTCTATTTAATTAGCAGAAAAGCAAAATTTTTTCGTCTACATTAGCTGTTCTGGGGTGATAAAGGTATCAACAAAAAACATATGGAACGCAATTCCGTTAAGAAATCTACTCCTTAATGCAGTTTCTAAGAGACAAGGCGTTATATTAGATACTGATCTAGTTACTTTAGTTCAAAGAGCTGACAAAAATGCGTCATTAGATCGGATAAACAAGGAACTAATGCGATTAGAAATCGAAGGAATCATTCATGTGAGCCAAATAACAAAAACCAAGAGACGAGTTGAAATAATAAAAGATAAACAGTTGGTAACAATAGCGGAAGACTGATTTACATATTGCTGGTTAGAAGATCTCCTATAATATTGAGCTGTCTTCTTACTGAGGATTGATAACCTTAATTTGGAGGTGCATTAGACTTTGGAAAACATAAAGATATTGATTATGGGCGCAGCTGGACGTGATAGGTTTTATAGATTTTAACAACCCACGAATTCCATAATTTTAACGCCTATTTTAAAGATAATGAAGTCTATAAGGTAGTTGCATTTACTGCTGCACAAATACCTGGTATTGAAGAACGAAGGTACCCTGCTGAACTTGCAGGGCATCTGTATCCTCAAGGCATTCCAATATATTCTGAGGAACGGCTAAGTGAACTTATTAAGACATATAATATAGATCAAGTTATACTCGCATATTCTGATCTCGCGTTTGAAGATGTTATGAACAAAGCAAGTCTAATCTTAGCTGAAGGTGCTGATTTTCGCCTAATGGGACCAAAGACGACAATGTTGAAATCAAGTAAGCCAGTCATTTCTATAGTAGCAGTAAGAACAGGCGCTGGCAAATCTCCTTGCACAAGAAAGGTAACAAAGATTTTACGAGATCTTGGCTTAAAAGTTAGTATTATTCGACATCCTATGCCATATGGCAATTTAATAAAAGAGAAATGCCAAAAATTCGAGACTTTTGAAGATTTGGATAAATATGAGACAACGATAGAAGAAAGAGAGGAATATGAACCACATATTGCAAACGGATTTACAGTTTTTGCTGGAGTAGATTATCAATGTATCCTTGAAGAGGCTGAAAAATCGGGTGATCTGATTGTATGGGATGGAGGAAACAATGATTTTTCTTTTTACCACTCAGATCTTACTATTTGTGTTGCAGATGCTCACCGACCAAATCATGAAATGAGTTATTATCCAGGAGAAACTAATTTTCGGATGGCGGATGTTATTATCATAAATAAAGTTAAGACTGCCCCAGAAGATGGAATAAGGATAATCAAAGAAAACATAGAACGTGTAAATGCATCGGCAAAAGTTATAGAATCTGCATCTCCTATTACTGTAGATCAACCTTCTTTAATTAAAGGACAAAGGGTTTTAGTGATAGAAGATGGACCAACGCTAACTCACGGTCAGATGTCATATGGAGCCGGATCTATAGCCGCCAAAAACCTAGGGGCTGAAATCATAGATCCACGTCCATTTGCAGTTGGTTCAATTAAAGAAGTTTATGAAAAATACACACATCTTGATCAAATTTTGCCTGCAATGGGTTATGGAGAGCACCAAATTCAAGAGTTAGAAGAAACCATATGTAATGCAGAATGTGACGCTGTTGTGATTGGCACACCAATTGATTTAACAAGGCTCATCAGTTGTAATAAACCCATGACTCGCGTTAGATACGAACTGGAAGAGATCAGAGGGCCAACACTTAAAGAAATTCTAACTGATTTTGTAACTAAAATGGATTTACGGTAACGTTATATGTTTTCCCTTATGTAGAGGGGTTAATCTTGAAAAAAGCAGTTCTAGCAATAGGAGGAAATGCTTTAATTAAAGAAGGGCAGAAAGGGACAGTTGAGGAGCAATTTGAAGTAGCAAAAAGAACTTGTGCCCACATAGCAGGAATGATTACTGAGGGTTGGAACATTGCTTTAACTCATGGTAACGGACCACAAATCGGTCATATTCTGCGTCGTGTCGAATTATCAAGTCCTGAAGTGTATCCACTTCCTCTTGATGTATGTGGAGCTGAAAGCCAAGGTTTGATTGGTTATATTCTCCAACAAACATTAAACAGTTGTATGATCACATGTTCTTGTCCATCCAACAAGATAGTTACAGTATTAACACAAGTTATAGTAAATGAAAACGATCCTGCTTTTGAGAATCCCTCTAAGCCAATTGGTAGTCGCTATGATAAAGAAACTGCTCAAAAGTTAATGGAACGAGAGAAATGGATAATGAAAGAGGATGCAAAGGGAACTTGGAGACGTGTTGTTGCCTCACCTGAACCTATAGAAATTGTTGAAATAGATATTATTACAAAACTTTTCGAAGACAAAGAAGGAGTGATAACGATTTGCGTTGGGGGTGGAGGAATTCCTGTCACAAGGGATAAGGAAACTGGACTCTTACGAGGTGTCGATCACGCAGTAATTGACAAAGATCTAGCTTCAGGTCTACTAGCACAAAAAATGAAAGCCGATCTTTTTCTTATTGCGACCAATGTAGAAAAAGTTGCATTAAACTTTGGAAAATCGAATCAACAATGGTTAGATTCTATGACTGTTAAAGAGGCAGAGAAGTATTTAGCAGAGGGTCATTTCTTGCCTGGTTCAATGGCACCAAAAGTCACGGCAGCAATTCGTTATTTATTAACAGGAGGTAAACAAGTAATTATTACTTCTGTTGAAAAAATAGGCGAAGCAATTAAAGGAGAAACAGGGACTAACATCACGATTTGAATTCGTTTCTGTTTGAATTGAACTGATTAAATTGCCTTTTTTAATTAAAATAATCGCTTCGAGTAATTTTTGCATTAGAAATATAGAAATAGAAATAATCCTTCAGTCGTATCATTCTTCAAATTAATTAAATAGATAAAAGTCCATGTTTTGAAGGATAAATTTAAAAAAACTAAGCTTAGAAACTACAAAATGGGAGTTGAATTAACAAATAACACTTTCTATTTTATTTTTATCAAATCACACTAAATTGCTTCCTTTTATAGCAAGTATTATTTTTGAGGTGCAATTGTTTTGGATGATACAGATGTACATTTGATAGGTATAGAACTAGGTACTTCTGGATTACGAGTTGCAGTTTATGATATAAATGGGAATGTTATAGATGCTAAGGAAACAGAAATTAAAGAACAAACAACAAATGCATGGCTTTCTGCTCTAAGTAGCATATTTCCAACAGAATTACTGAAGAACGTTCCCTCTGAAAAGAAAATTCTTACCGTTGATGCAACCTCAGGAACTATGCTTCTTGTTGATAAATATGGTGAACCACTCTTCCCACCACTTATGTATTTCGAAAAAGCGAAAAAGGAAACAGTAGCTAAACTATATGAAAGTGAATCAATAAAGGAGCTCATAAATGGTGGAAGTAAAATCTCAACCACTTCTCCACTTCCAAAGATCATAGAATTGAAACAGGAAAATCCCCAAGTATTTCAAAACATTTATTGGATAATACCATCAACAACATGGCTTCTATACAAACTTCTAATGGAAAAGAACAAGACATGGACAGATAATATTCAAACAGATTGGACAAATAGTTTGAAATTAGGTGCAGATATTACAAAATCCCGCCCTGAATGGATTCACTCAATATTTGAAGAGGCAAAAATTGCTTCTGACTTTTTACTACCACAAATTGTCGCTCCAGGAATTCCCATGGGTGTTGCAGAAAGTGAACTTGCAGAAAAATTGGGTATTTCAAATGCGACAATCTGTCAGGGTATGACTGACGGGACTGCAGGATCTTTAACAATGGGTTTATTGTATCCCAATGATACAGGAATTAATGTTGGAAGCACAACCGTTCCAAAAATCGTTGTCGAAGAAAAAGGGAATTTGCCAATACATCCCGCCATATACTATCATCGTCATCCAATTAAAGGATATCTAGCAGGAGCAGCTACAGGTGCTGCAGGTACTTTCTTTCGTTGGTTCATAGAAAAAATTATTGGATTACCTTTAGAAGAAGCCATTCCTTTAGCCGAAAAATATGATTCACCGGAAAATGAATGCATATTCTTTCCTCAAGGTGATCGAAGTCCTTTTGATGATCCACAAATGGGTGCTGCGTTTCTAAATATGTGGCCAGCTGATACAGAATCTCAACAAGCACGAGGCAATCTTATAAGAGGTCTAATCGCTGGTATGACACTTACGGAATCCATATACATTAAAATCTTTGAAGAACTCTTTGAACCTATCTCTGAAGTAAAGATACTAGCTAAATCAACCAAATGGCCGTTCTGGAATAAACTTAGAGCATCTATATACGAAAAGCCAATACGTATTGTTCAAGAAAAAACACCAAATATTGGTGCTCTGATGCCTGCACTTCTACAGTTAAAACTGTATAAATCTCCACAAGATCTAAAAAAATTAATACGTTATCAGGAAAAAGTTGATCCAGATCCAAAACTAGTAGATCTCTACAAAAATAAAAAACAGCGATATTATGAGCAATGGCAAACACTCAAAAAAGTATATCATACCATATAAGAAAAGAATAGAACTTTTCAATAGGTTTTAAAAGATTTTCTTGTGACTTAGTTTTTCTGATTCTACATCGGCTCATCTATCTTTTCTTTGATATCAAATGACTCAGATAATGTTGATTCTTCTTCTTTATCAGTTCCTATTTTTTCGACTATTTCTTCCCTAACCTTTTTTGCAGCTTCTTCTTCCTCTCTTCTTCTCCTTGCCTCTTCGGCTCTTCTTCTTGCCTCTTCGGCTCTTCTTCTTGCCTCTTCGGCTCTTCTTCTTCTCAACATTGCCTCTTCTTCTTCTATATTTTGCTTTACTTCGTTCTCTTCAGCCTTTTCTTCTTCTTTTACTTCTGCTTCTTCAGTTTCAGTTTCAGTTTCAGTTTCAGTTTC
>JBHLOP010000142.1:0-5571 GCA_048940375.1 Promethearchaeota archaeon
ATAACATTAAAAAAGTTAGGTTTTGCACCTACGGCCACGACCAAGACATCATAAGTTTTTTCCTTTCCATCAACTTTAAACTTTTTTCTATTTAAGTCGATGCTTTCAACATTGCCAACTGTTAGTTCAAAATTCCAGTGTCTAGAAGCATTTTCAAGATTATATGCAAGTTCTTCGACTTTTATTTTTTCACTTATGATCTCTGCGCATCCTATTATATTCTCAAAGTACTTTTTATTAGTAATTAGTTCAATTTCTATATTTTCAACTTTTCTAAGTATTAGCTGTCTTAAAGTCTCTGTCCCTCCGTAGCCTCCGCCAATTATTACTATCTTCTTGTTCATCCAATCACCCAAATAATTAAAGTACATGATTTGTTCTTTTTAAATTTTGATTTCAAAAAATTTATTATTTTTTGCATCAACTAAGTGGGGAAGGAGTCGCTACCGACAGGTGGGGTAGTTGACCTGTTATTAGGGCTTCTTTCCTTGAATAATGCATTCTATAAAGTATACATCGTTTTGTGTCATCCCATAAAAGAGTAACAGAAAATATCAAAGAACAAAGAAGAATCACAAAAATGATGCTAAGATTCTATTTGTGTTTCCATAGTTGTGGTACCATCGGTTTATATCCTTCGAGATCTAAATACACATGTTTGTATCCTAGGTCCTTTAGATGTGCAACTATTTGATTTATTGTTTCGTTATCAAATAGTTTATCAAATTCATTATGCCCAATTTCTATTTTAGCAAAATCATCATAATCACGCACACGTAAAACACGAACGTCCTTTAAGGCTTCCCGAACAAACTTTTCTGCCTTCCCTACGCGAAATATTTTTTCTTCGGTGATTATTTGTCCATAAGGTATCCTAGATGAAAGACACGCTAGTTGAGGTTTATCTGCAAAAGAAAGTCCCCGTGAACGCGCAATTTCTCTAACTTCCGGTTTTGTAATGCCAGCCTCAGCTAACGGACTTCTAATTCCTAATTCTTTTAATGCAACATAACCTGGTCGATGTCCTTCCAATTCAGAAGCATTTGTCCCGTCAACAATAAGATCTGCTCCTTCCTGAGCTCGAAATTCACTTAATACAGTAAACAATGCTTTCTTACAATAATAACACCGATTATCTGGATTTTTTACAAATTCTGGGTGTGCTAATTCATCAACTTTTACGATAATATGAGAAATACCACCAATTTCTTCTGCAATTCTCTGTGCGTTTCCAATTTCACCAAGGGGGACAGTTTGCGAGTCTGCTGTAATAGCTAAAACTCGCTTAGCAACATCTTTTGCTAATAATGCAATTGTTGAACTATCAACTCCTCCTGAAAATGCTACAATAACAATTTTATCCCTTAGTATATCGTAAACACGTTCGATCTTTTCTTCCAGCATCATTTTACACCCCATTCCAACATATGACACTGGAATATGATGTAAATAAGAGTTTCGACATAAGCAAATGTAAAATTCCTAAAAAAAACCTGAAATTTCTTCTCGCTAAGCGATAAATCATTCATAGTTCTGGAAATATTATCAAAAGACTTATTGACTAAAAACGTCAAGTAAGTTTTGTCTTTAGTTATTTTCCTATGTTTTCCACTGTTTTTTGAAGTGACTTTTTTAGAGAAGTACCATAAATTGGCATAATTCCATACCAATAAAACAGGCCAAATAATCCTCGTGGGATAAACGTGGTATACTGATGTACTTCTGTTGTTTGATTATCAATTTCCTTAAGTAAAAATTCCAAAGTGGCTCGGCCAGGTATCCTCAACTCAGCATACAGTTTTAGATGTTTTTGCGATTCTAAGCTAACCACATTCCAACAATCTACAAACTCACTAAGTTTTAAATTAGAGGAATCCTTTCTGCTTCTTCTTAGACCTATTCCACCAATTAATTCGTCTATCAACCCTCGAACCTGCCATGGCAAATTCTCACAATATCCTCCTTCCCCTTCCATTTTGATAATTGAGTTCCAAACCTCTTCAAGAGGAGATTCAATAACCACTCGACGATGATCTCGATATATCGAACCGCCTGCCCACTTAGGATCTCCAGGTTGAGTCCATTCAGGAATAAATTCTGGATATTCTTTTTTAGTTACAGTCTTTAACAGATTGTAATCAATATGACTTAATGCTAATTGAATTGCTTCTCGATTTGTAAGAAGTTTTTGTGGGATAAGATCTTTAATATCATCGTTTATGCAAACTAATTCGCTCCTTAGCCCTTCTATTAATGGACGAATGATAGAAACCGGGATTGGAGTCATTAAATTGATACCATAAGAACTTAATCGTGGCGTAAGAACAGGAACTGAAACAATAAACCGTTTTATCAGTTTTGCTTCTTGCGCATAAACTCTCATCAAGTCATAATAAGTTATTATCTCCGGTCCGCAGATATCAAAACTCTTATCACTTGTTTCGGGCGTTTCTAAGCAGCCAATCAAGTATTTCAGAACATTACTAATTGCTATTGGCTGGCTTTTTGTCCTTAACCATCTAGGAATGATCATTATAGGTAATCTTTCAGTCAGATACCTTAACATTTCAAATGAGACGCTACCTGCGCCAAGAATCATCGCCGCTCTTAATATTGTAACAGGGACAGTTCCAGAACGCAGGATTTTTCCAACTTCATATCTTGATCGCAAATGTTTACTGAGATTACCATTTTTTTCTCCTAGACCACTTAAATAAATGATGTGCTTAATATTTGTGTTCTCTGCAGCCCAAACCATATTTTCCGCAGCTTTACGGTCATGTTGAACGAAATCTTTGCCATGATACATTGAATGAATAAGATAGTAAACTGTAGAACTTCCCTCACAAGCTTTTAGTAAAGAATCACGATCAAACATATTAACGGCTACAGGTTCTACTTTTGGATCATAAGCCCAAGAATGACGTTCAAGTTTACTCAATGTTCGCCATGAAGCACGAACAGTATAGCCTGCTTGTAATAAACTTGTAACAAGTCTTGTACCCACGTAACCCGTTGCTCCTAATACCAAAACTCTTTCTGTGGTCATTCTTACTACTTCTTCATCTAGAATAAAATTACAAATTCTTTGATTATTAGTCTATATATCAATAGTGTTATTTACAAGAATTTCTCTGCTGCAAGTTCCTAACAGCGCATTTCTAGACGTTTTTCAACTAATAACTGCTCACATGTCAGAATACGTAATTTGAACTTCTTATTACAGAAAATGAAAAAGAACGAATCAGAAGTTACCTTGCACATGCTTATATATGACAAAGTCATAATTGCATGTTGAGCTGAAAAAATTGATTATTACATGTGATCTAAATGAAAGCAAGTCCCGTAAAACATTTCGACTTTAAACTAAACGTCAATTTCGATCAGATTCTTGCTAATCCTATTTTAGACATTGGCGCGCGTTTCTGGGATGATGAGCGATATAATGTTTTTAAACTCTGCTATCGATCTATGAGGGTTGTTGATGATTTGATTGACGATCGAAAAGTTGATGGTGGTAAATTATCGGACATAGAAAAAAGCATTCTTATTGAAAAAATTACTGATTGGATCGAAGCACTTGAAAACAAAACACCTATCGATTCTTTTCAAGAGCAATTTCTTGAAACACTTGCAAGATTCAAGATCCCTGTGTGGCCGTGGCGAATATTCGCACAATCGATGATTTATGATCTAAACCATCAAGGATTTAGAACCTTTCCGATTTTTCTAGAATATGCAGAAGGTGCTGCCGTTGCTCCGGGATCTATTTTTATGCATTTATGTGGAATAATCAAAGAGAATGACGGCTACTTCCCGCCACAGTTTGACATAAGAAAGGCAGCCCGTCCGTTAGCTCGCTTTTGTTACCTCGTTCACATCGTACGTGACTTTCAAAAAGACCAAAATAGCGGTTTAAATTACTTTGCAGACAATCTACTTGTGGAAAACGGATTGAATCCCATGATATTGAGAGATATAGCGAATGGTGGCAAGGCAAACCCCAAGTTCCGCAAACTGATGCAACAATATTACAACTTCGCTGAAGATTACCGGAGTAAAGCTAGGCATATGCTTTCCGAAATCAGCGCTTATTTAGAACCTAGGTATCTACTCAGTCTTGAAATCATCTACAGTTTATATCTTCAAATTTTTGAACGAATCGATGTTCAAAACGGCAGTTTTATCACCACAGAACTAATTCCTTCACCAGAAGAGATTAAAGATCGAATAGATCGGACGATTTCCACGTTCAAATCCGCTATATAATGGTTCCAAAATTCAGGAGGCGCTCGCAATTTGAAAATATTAATAATCCTAGGTTCTCCAAGAAACAAAAATACCTATAAACTTACACAATTACTTGAGGAACAGCTAAGAGCCGACATTCAAATAGTTGTAGAATATTTATTCTTAAAAGAACTTGCTTTGGATTATTGTAGAGGCTGTCATACCTGTCTTCGTTTCGATGAGGAAAAGTGTCCTCATTATAAGGTAACAGCATCATTAAAAGAAATCATGGATCAAGCCGATGGAATAATTTTTGCCTATCCCTCTTATATGTCTAATTTACCCGCATTAATGAAGAATTTTATAGACCACTTTGCCTACCTCCAACATAGACCATGCTATTTTGAGAAAAAATCCTTAATTTTAACTACTTCACAAGGCAGTGGATTAAAACAATCTCGGAAATATATGGAATTTGTAGTAAAATCATGGGGTTTTCATGTAGTTGGAACAATAGAGGTAAAGATGTTAGCATATGAGAGAAGTGAAAAATACCAATTAAATGTAAAAAAACAAATACAAAGACTTTCAACTCAATTTATCAATGCATTACTAACTCAGAAATTGCATATTCCTAGTATTTCGCAATTGATTGATTTTCATGTTTGGCGACTAATTGTTACATCTACAAGAAATGGCTATCCCCGTGATTATGAATACTGGGAAAAAATGGAGTGGTTAAGCAAGGAGTATTATAATGACGTTTCTATTAACCCGATTAAGAAAAGATTGGCTAAATTTCTATTTAATACAGCAAAACCCTTAATTAAAAGAAATTATAAATTATAAACAGCATAGAAATAACAAGCGAAGGACTTGTTTGATTAATTCTCTGCTAAACGTCTTTTAGTCACGTGCACGGATTTAAGCGTTACCAGAGTTTTTTCTGAGTTAATTCACTGCTCCGCCTCAAGGAAGCCCCGATCCTTGAGGGTGGGGAGGAATTGAGGCACTTGTTCACTTATACTGGGGTCTCTCCTCTTTTAAATATGTGTTCCGGCATATACGTACGTGGTCTCAAGGCACACCTCTCAAAGAAGTGGAAACGGTTAATGACCGCAAGGAAGGTGAAGGAGTACACTGATATAGCCCGACTCTATATGAGGATTACCGGGCTGGGTTACAGTAAACACGCCCATGTTTTAGCGTATGATGACGTTGAAACTCTTCTGCAGTGAAGAGGACTGAAACCAAGTGCAGCTAAAAGCCTCACTGCTTTAGCGTGAGGTAGTTTACTTAAAGTTAGCATTACTCGAAAATTATTTAAGACCGAAGCATATA
>JBHLOP010000143.1:0-5567 GCA_048940375.1 Promethearchaeota archaeon
GTTGACTTCTTCTTTTCTTAGATTTTTTCTTTGCCTGTAGAGTCTCAGAATGGCATTAATTTATATAATATGGTTGATTTTTTGAATATAGAGTTTCAACGAAACAAACTAAATCGATGATTAATAATGGGGAGTAGATGAAATGTCAGCTACTTATTGTCCAGAATGTGGTTCCTATATAGAAGAACCCGGGACTCAGTTTTGTCCTAACTGTGGTGCATCACTTCCTGACGCTCCGCCGACGATGAAAGAGCCTCAACCTCAAACAACTGAAGTACCACCACCTCCGGCCCCAAGTGTCCCAGCAGCTACGTATGGTGAAATTGGCGAACGTTTAGTAGCATATATTATTGATGTTGTGATTATCTGGGTCATTACAGCGATTATTGTATTTCCACTATTTAATGGCTATTATGTGTCCTGGTGGTTTGTGAGTTGGCTAATTGGATTTCTTTATTTCTGGTTACTGGAAGCCTTCAACAACGGTCAAACACTTGGTAAAAAATTAATGAAACTAAGAACCGTCGATGAAATATCATTAGAAGTTGCAAAGCCTGAAAGTTATTTTGTCAATAACCTTTCAAGAGGAAGTGGGTGGATTATAATAGATCTTTTAGTCGGTTTGATTGTAAATTCAACTAGTGATGAAAGAAAACGCTATAGAATCTTACAAAACTGGAGCAAAACGGTTGTAATAAAATCAACTTAATAAAAAAGTGTGAATTTAGTGATAAATTTCACATTCTTCTTTTTTTAATATCGACTCTTTTCGTGCCTACAGAGTATGTCTACTATCGTTTTTACAGCTAATGTTGATGTAATACCATTATCGAATGGAGGGCAGAGTTCGACTACATCAAAACCTGTAAGTTTTTCACAAAAACTATCAAGAAGTTGAAGAAATTCCCATGGCGAGATTCCATAAGGTTCGGGTGTCGATACCCCGGGAGCATAAGCAGGATCAAACACATCAAGATCTAACGATAGATATACCCACTCAAATGGTTCTAGAAACTTTTCAATTTTTTTGCCAATAACTCCAGTTCCTTCTTTATGTAAATCATAACTTGAAATCATTTGAATTCGTTCTTCAGATTTAAAATAGTCAAATTCCAAGGGATCTACGGATCTAATTCCAATAGAGATGACTTGGTCAATTCCTGATTCTATAATCCGTCTGAATACCGTAGCATGTGTATATGATTCATTCGCTGCTGTAATGTATGGATAGCGATCATATAAATCCATATGTGCATCAAAATGTAATATGCAGCTTGTTTGATCCTTAATTAAGCCCTTAAAGACAGGAAGCGTAATCAAATGGTCTCCCCCAAGCACTATAGGAAATTGATTTTGTGTTACATTTTCATGCACGAAGTTTTCTATTTGATTTAGTTCTTTTTCAAAATCATCCTTAACAGTACTGCAAATTTTGATATCTCCAATATCTACCAGTTTATCCCTAATATCCACTCTAGTATTTAAGTCAAAAGTATGAACATAGCGAGAAATTTCACGAATTGCCCAAGGACCGAATTTAGCCCCACGTCGCACACTGCTGTGTCTTTCGTAAGGAATACCAAATATTACATAAGGTAGATTTCTGTCCGTGTTAGATATTTCTAAGAAAGTACATGATGCAATGGGGACAGTTTTTTCTTGCAAAGATTTAGACAATTTTTGAAAATCAGGATATTCCATAATAAACAAACCTTTTTGCTCATTTATCTCTTTTAAGAAGTTAATTGACAAACTAGGCTTTTTTAGAACATCTTACGTCTTGTAATTCTATTTTGTATATTTATTTCACCCAACTCGATCCGTTCAAGTATAGCAGCAGCTATAAGTGGAAAACATATAGTTATATCGCTAATGACTGTTGTATAGGTATCGTTTTCTGTGTCCGCTACTTTTCCCCATGAAATCGCTTCTTCTAATGTCGCACCAGATAGACCTCCAGGCTCAGGGCGGTCCATAGTTATCTGAATTACATATTTTAAGGGCTTCTTCAGTTCATTTCCTGCTTGAAATATGAAGTTCTTTGGCACACCGCCTCCCAATATGACTGCTGCAGTGTTTTTTGATCTTTCAACTATCTGAAAGAACTCTTTTAAGTCTTGATATACGTCGATTTTAGGGTGCGCTCCTCTTAAAGCATCTACTTCTTCCCTACTACAGCCAGCTTCAATAAAATCCTGTTCCCACTTATCAACGCCCCATGAAATTATCCCAAAGCAAGAATCAGTAATAGCTGGGACAAAAATGGGAACATCTGCTTTATAGGCATTATAGATCACTGATTCACTCAATTGACTTTTATCAGAAACTGATTGTTCTAGATGTTCTGCCAATAAGCGAAACAGTTCTGGAGTAGCGATTTTTGGCATATTCTGAATTTCTTTGTAAAATTTCAATACAGGTAAATCAAACCATTTAACATAATTCCATTCTGGAACAAATACGTCGTAAATACGATATATACCTGTTTTATACAATTCTCTATCATCAACTTGGCATTTTCCTTTAATATGGTGTCCCCCAAATGCTTCTAATGTGTCATGAACAAGATTTGCACCTGTAGACACAATTGCATCTATAGCATTGCCCCTTAGTAAGGCAGAAATTACTCCTTTCATTCCAGAAGGTGTCATCGCACCAGACAAACCTAAGAATATACTACATTCATCGTCATTAAGCATTTTTTCGTAAATATCAGTAGCTTCCGCTAATCTGCCGGCACCGAAACATCCTGATTTTTTCATTTCTAATATTATTTCATTAACAGTCATTTTAGGTCGAATTATTAAAGGACGTATTACATCATTCATCATTATTTTCTCTCCTTATTATCAAATTATTTTCAGAACGTAATTTTTTCTCTTTAAATGCAAGACAAACCATGCTCAACCCAGGTAGAGCAACTGGAATTCTTTCTTCAATGTTAGCAAAAGATTTGAAAAGAATTTTAAGCCACTTTGGTGGGTCAGACTTATCAAGATATGTGCTGGGAATAAAATTGGTTACTGAATGAATTGTCCAATTCTTTACTACTTTTAGATGATATTTAGCAAGTTCGAGCTTTAACCCTTTTGCAGTAAATGCTTTTATATTGCATCTCTGATCTTCTGGTTGGTCAAGTGGATATCTATTTATGATATAGTCCGTAAGTGGGGCAAAAATTGCTCTAATTGCCTTGAAAAAAGGTTTATCATATCCCCATCTGCTTTTTAAGATGGCATCTAAAACTGACCAGAATAAATCTAGATTCCATCTTGAGTCACCTTCTAGAAGCACGGTACCACCTGGTTTTAGTACCCTTGCAATTTCAGAAATTGCTAACTGATGATCTTCAATAAAGCAAAGTGTGCTACCGCAACAATTTATATGGTCGTAACTTTCGTTTACGAAAGGCAGGTATCTAGCATCTGCTATCTGAAAACTCGGTTGTTTGTATTGGTTTCCTGCAATTACCTTGCTCAACAGGACACCAATTAACTGATTGTATTTCTCAACAAAATCATAATACGATGGGAACAGATTAATTTTCTTTTTTGGCTCAAAAGTTATGGATTTTTTATTTGCAACTTTTATTAGTCCTTCTGTAATATCTATTCCAACCACAGATGCTCCCGCTGAAGCATGTAAAAATGATTGAAAGCCGGTCCCACATCCTACATCTAGTACAGTTTTGGGGTCGTATTTCTTAATAATTTCCTTTGCAACAATAAAATGAAGACGAGAGAATAACCAAGCATACCACAACTCTCGTATTTCATCATAAGTGTTTACCATAGTATTAAATATCTCGGCGGCGCTCATTTTATCATCACTTACCAAGTTATACAACAAAATAATACATTAATCATAAAAATTTGAGAAAATCAATTTTGAGATTAATTTTGCAAAAATTTGAAAAACAAACATCTAAAAATTATAGGATTCTACAACCTTCTTCGATTTCCCAGGGTACATAAATTAACGCCACGATCACGCAGCCATTGTTTTCTTTGACTTCTATAGATTCTGCTCTTATTGACTTTTCGGTTATTTTTAACATTCTTACTCGTGCCATCTCATCTAGTTTGTCGGAAAGTGAACGTTCTACACTTTCTTTTGATTTAAAGCCATGATCTTCTGCTACTATACCGAAATTGACACCATTGTCGCGATCGCCGAATGCCCATCCTACACCAGCGCCAATAGTCTCACCATACTGCCCATCCATTCTAGCTAAGACAGCAAAAGTGATTGTGCCCGGTGTTATCACTGGAATCGGATTTTTCAGTTGAATGGCATCTGGTGGAAGAATGGACGATACCTGAACAATATTACACTGGTCAATGTGTGCTACCATTAATGCCATATCAAAAGCGTTTAGTGATGTTCCACTTTCACCTTTTCCACTTGTTATAAAAAATTTCTTGGGGAGAAACATACCATGCTGAAGTAATTTAGCATACACCCAAATATCACCTCCTCCAATAAAAGTAGCGCGTATAGAATTAGTTTTCATTTTTATATTCTAAAATTAACGACTTTTTTTATAAATTGAAAGAATTTAGAGTGTCTTGTTACCCTTGCTCAAATTCTGTTGCTTTTCTATATTAATTACGTGTATATTGATTAAAGCATCCTCATGCTTTTTAAAGATTTCTATTCTAATCATTATGACGGAATCATTATTTTAGGCGTTTATTCACCTAGAAAAGGTCTCTTTTCGTTAAAAACAGCCCTTTTTTTGATATTAGATCATATAAGCGAAAAAAAGAGAAGCAAATCTCTTAAAGCCTATTAAACGTGATTTTTCTACATTTTCATTCTAGAAAACGTATTTCCTTTACGAAAAAAAGGTAATCGCTCATAAAAATCTATTTAACTCCCATCTGACGCTATTTTAGGCTACTTCAGTGTGATACCAAATACTTGTTTCAACTATCGCTGCAAGTTTTCTATTATAACAACATAGAATGGCGTATTTTGAAAAATATAATATTTCGTTGCAGATTTTGTATTCATTTTTTGAGATTAAAGTCAGTTATTAGATTTATAATTTCTAGTGACTATTTTTAAGTCACAGCGCATAAATCATTTTCATTTGATGTTCATGCAAATAAAAAAATTAAGGATATCTCTTTGTTTACCGGGATTATTAGAATTTTAAATTGAATAGAGTACAAATTTTATTCTAGTCGTCACTAAGAAATTGGTTGCTGCTAGTAAAAATATTTTTATGATTTAAAGGCGAGAATCAATCCATTAGAATTGATAACTATATTAGGTCATTAAAACACAATAGAGAAGGAGTACTCTTATGAATAAAAAAACTAAGAGACCAAAAAAAATAGACCTTTGGGACGAAGGTTGGGGCGAGGAAGACCTAGGCTTTGATAAAGACTGGGAAAACAATGGTGAAGAGTTAGACGAAGAAGACTATGAAGAGTAAGCGTGAAAAAGGATATGATTATTTTTTTTGATTTTAATTATTAGAACCAATTCAAGTCAATTCTTCGATATAAGCCGCAATATAGTAGTCAACGTTCTTATAAGCGTTTTTCGTACGTATACGG
>JBHLOP010000144.1:0-5555 GCA_048940375.1 Promethearchaeota archaeon
AAAAAAGAAGAAGAGAAAGAAGAGGACACAGGACTCGGTGCGCTATTTGGATAAACTCTTGCGCACTTATTTATTCTTTCTCCGCAAGAAAACCACCCAACTCGTTGGGGGGTAAATGAATTGTGCCTCTTAGTTGTTATTGAAGGTAAATACTAATCCTTTTCCATATTTCAACAGTTTCACTTTTTTGATATTCGCGTTGACGACCGCTCCATGTGAATCACATAATCGTACCCATTTTCCATAATTGAATACACCTTTGACTTTGTATCGTTTTCCATCATAGGTTACCAAATCATGAGGTTGCAACTGGTATCGCTGTTTCCTAATAGATGGTTTGAATCCCTTGCGATTCGTCTGTATCGCACGATTATTGCGCCTCACTTGAATCACCTGGTACGGACGGCAGCGTTCTTGATCGGTTCCGCCCGCGATTACGAACGCGTCGTTAACATGTGATTTTTCCAGGCCTAACTTGGTACGTTGGTATTTGGTGATGTATCCGTAAGTATGTTCTGCGCCTAACTGCTCTACTATCCTCCAACGAATATTATTCAGACATGCAGTTGCTTTAAGAGGTTGCTTTGCCTGTTGTTGGATGTGAGGGTAGCCAAACTCCTCAGCGGTCTGATTTCCTTTCTTTACATTACAAGTTTTACAGGCTAAGGTGAGATTGGAGACTCTATCCGTTCCACCTTTACTTTTAGGGATAATATGCTCTACTTGTAGGGGAACGTCTGTTTTGCTACAGTAGGCGCACTTCCGGTTCCATTTGTCTAACAGATATTCTCTGACTTCGTAGCCTTTAAGTGTACCTTGCTGATATTCTACACCCGTAATTTCAGGCTGCTGCATTTTGTGAGCGTCGAAATTCGCTACTTCTACTTTTTTGAAGGTTAACGGTAGCAGCGTTTCGAGCGTATGGACTATTCGAATATGTGAGTCAAATCTATGTTGAGTACTAGGGGCTAACCAGCCTTCAGGTCGTTTTCGGTTATTAAATCTGGGAGGTCGATATCCTAATCTGCCTCTACGATTTCTGCGGTAGCGACGTTTTTCCTCAATCTTTTTAGAGACATCCTGTCGTAAGGTTAAGGTGCCGCTGATGAGCTCTAACTTGTCGGTCTTGGCACTAAATCCAATGTTCTTAAAGCCGATATCCACTCCCAGTTTAATGGGTTGTGTGTTTTCGCCAGTGGCATACCTTAACTGAATGGTGAAAGGGCAGCGTTCTTTCACAGTCGCCTTCCCTTTCTTCAACAACCACCTGGCCCTTCTGGAAGTTGTTGGCATGAGGGGTTGCTCCCTCATGTTTACTACGTACACAGGGACTCTCAAGTCCTGTGTCTCCCTTTTGACGGGGAGTAGGTTCTCTTCGCTAAGGTTATCAGTCAGTACTTTACGGTGATCACTGAGAGTTTCCTCTCTGTTTAAACCATCGTTTACAGAGCAAGGGACTAGAGAAGCATCCCCTGGTGTGTTCTTTAACTCTCCTGATAACGTAGATACCGTCATATACATGACCTCTCTCAGGCTAATCAACTAATTACTCTTATTCCTCACGGAACAAGCCCCCTCACTTGGTAGGGGGTAATTGACTCTCTTCACATTAGCGGATACAACAATAAGTTTTTCATAAAATCTTTTTAAATTACTTCTTTTAATTATTCTTTAAGTTCATATCAGTAGCTCATGCCAAATTTAAAGCTTGTCGGATGTGACATAAAAATGGTAAATTTTAAGGAAATTGAACAGAAATGGCAGAAAAAATGGCAGGATGACAAGATTTTTGAGGCTAATCCAGATCAGAATCGCGAAAAATTCTTTTTAACAGTAGCATATCCCTATCCAAATTCTCCACAGCACGTAGGACATGCAAGAACGTATACTCTTACCGACAGTTATGCTCGATTTAAACGTATGCAAGGATTCAATGTCCTCTATCCGCAAGGGTTTCACTATACAGGCACTCCAATTTTAGCAATGGCGAATCGAATCGCAGAAAATGATCGTGAACTTATTGAGACTTTTGAAGAAATTTACAAGGTGCCCAGCGAGGTTATATCCACATTCAAGAATGATCCATTAGCAGTTGCTAATTACTTTCACAATGAGATTCGTGAAGGTATGAAAAAAATCGGATTTAGTATCGATTGGAGGCGCGAATTCACAACGATCGATCCATCATATATGAAGTTCATAGAATGGCAGTTTCATACACTTCACAAAGGGGGTTACGTAACTAAAGGAAGTCACCCTGTAGGTTGGTGCCCTTTAGACCAAAATGCCGTTGGGCAGCACGATACTTTGGGTGATAAGGAACCTGAAATGGAAGAAATTACAGCATTAAAATTCATTTTTAATGGCTGGTATATGCCTACGGCAACATATAGACCGGAAACGGTCTTTGGTGTCACAAATGTGTTTGTTAATCCAGATGCTGATTATGTGATTGCTCATGTTGATGGAGCTCAACTTAAAGGAGAAAAGTGGTTTATTTCTAAGGAATTTGCCAAAAAGTTAGTGCATCAAGTTGAGAATGTTGAAATTTTGCAGACAAAAAAAGGATATGACATTATAGGAAAAACTGTACAGAATCCCATGACCGGAAAAGATGGGCTGCTAATATTACCTGGTAATTTTGTGGATCCAGATGTTGGAACTGGATGTGTTATGAGTGTACCAGCTCATGCTCCCTATGACTATATAGCCCTTGAAGATTTGAAAAAGAATCTTTCAGAATTACAAGAATATGGAATTGATCCAGAACAGATCGAAGAGTTAACGCCTATCTCACTAATTTCTATCGAGGGTTATTCAGAATTTCCAGCTATAGATGCAGTTGAAAAATTAGGTGTTACAGACCAAAATGATCCAAAATGCAAAGATGCCACAGATGAAATTTATGGTGCTGAATTTCGAAGCGGTATTCTCAAAGAAATAACTGGCAAATATCAAGGTTTGCCAGTTTCTGAAGCAAAAGATAGAGTAAGGGAAGATATGATAGAACAAGGTACTGCATATCCAGTTTATGAAATTGTTAATGCTCCAATTTACTGCCGTTGCGGAACTGAGGTTGTAGTGAAGGTTGTTCAAGACCAATGGTTTATCAATTACGGAGATCCAGCTTGGAAAAAACTAGCTTATGAATGTTTGGATAATATGAGTATTATCCCCAAAGAATTAATGGGCGAGTACAGAGATGTCGTCAACTGGTTGACTGCAAAGGCCTGTGCACGTAAATCAGGCTTAGGTACTCCCCTTCCTTGGGACCCTGATTGGATTATTGAAAGTCTCTCTGATTCAACGATTTATATGGCCTATTATACGGTTGCAAAGTTTATCACTCTACATAATCTTACTGGTGATAATTTTAACGACGCTGTGTTTGATTATATTTTTCTAGGTCAAAGTAATGCTAAAGATGTATCTAAGTCATGTGGACTTGATCCAGCACTTCTTGAATCAATGAGGAATGAATTTGAGTATTGGTATCCACTGGATTCAAGGCATTCGGGTCGCGACCTTATCTGGAATCACCTGACATTTATGATTTTCAACCACACCGCAATTTTCCCGCGTGATCACTGGCCTCAGCAAATTGTAGTCAACGGTTCAGTTTTAATGGAAGAAGAAGTTGACGGGAAAGTTCTCATACGGAAGATGTCGAAGTCATTGCGTAACATCATTCCTATCCATGACGCTATAAAAACTTACGGCGCAGATGCGATCAGGCTTTCTGTTTTAAGTTCAGCGGAGATATTATCTGATGCCGTTTTTAGCGAGCGAATGGCAAAATCGATAGGAAATCGACTTGAACGCCTTTATAGTTTTGCTCAAGAAGTCGCAAGTAAACATGTTAAGGATACACCTCAACTTCAAGATATTGACAGATGGATGATAAGTCAACTTCAACAGCGAATTTCAAGGGCTTCTGCTGCAATGAATTTATGTCGTGTGCGGGATGCTATTCAAAACGCGTATTTCTTGCTTGATCAAGATGTTTCATGGTATCTAAAACGAGTGGATGCTGAAAAAGATAATCCAGAACATAATGAAACAATCACTGCCGTACTTCACGAAGTCCTTGATGTATGGATACGACTTTTAAGCCCGTTTGCGCCATTTATTTGTGAAGAAATATGGCAAGTATTAGGAAAGGAAGGATATTGTTCCTTAGCATCATGGCCGAAGGCATCCCCCTCGCTAAACTTCCCCGACGCAGAGGATAGTGAAGAGTTTCTTAGAAACACTATAAAAGACACACAAGAGATCCTCAAGGTCACAAATATTACTCCCAAGAAGATAGTTTACTATGTTGCTCCCAAATGGGCGTCTATAGTCTATGTAGAACTCCTTAATATGCTAAAAGAAGACAAATCAAGTCAAAGTGAAATCATGAAGGCAATGTTCCAGAATTCCGAAATCAAGAAACACGGAAAGCAGGCTGCAAAACTTGTACAGAAACTTCTCCCCACTGCGAAAACTCTGTCACCTGAAATGATCAAACAAAAACTTTCGGCACACTTTGATGAACTCACAACTCTAAAAACGGCATCTGCTTTTATAGAAAATGCCTTCTCCACAACTGTAGAAATCTATGAGGCAGATGATCAAGAACGGTATGACCCAATGAAAAAAGCCAATAGTGCAATACCAGGAAGAGCAGCGATTTTCATTGAATGAGATTTTCAACTGTATCCATTTTTCTTTTCAATTTATAATCAGGCAATTCTCTTTTTTATTAGTCAGGCTTCATAATATGCTTAAGCACGATTTTTGAGAAGGTTATAGTATTGATAAATGAACGCATGAAAAATGCTTCGATAGACCTTCGCTTTTTGCTGAATCGCCGTTATGATAAAGCAAGAGCCATAAAATTCGTAGGAAACAAATACCAACTCGATAAATCTGAACGTCATATACTTTATCGAGCCTTATATTCGAATGAAGAGATCAACGCAATCAAAAAGAAACTTGTGCACTTTGAGCAAATTTCTGGAAAACTTCTTGCGGTTGATGGGTATAATGTACTCATTACTGTTGAAAGTATTTTGTACAAAAAAACAATCATAGACTGTGATGATGGTATCCTACGTGATGTCTCAGGCGTTTTTGGAAGCCACGTGATAACATCTGTGACAAAAAAGTCCATAGACCTTATTCTTTCACAAATCGCAAAATATCCTCCTAAATCAGTACAATTCTTTTTTGATTCTCAAGTTAGCAAAAGTGGCGAACTTTCAAATTGTATCCGAGAAAAAATGAATGAATTACAGTTAAATGGAGATGCCGAAACAGTCAAGCAAGTAGACACGACGTTAAAAAAACTAAATTCTGATATTGTTGCTACAAGTGATACAATTATAATCGCTCAAGCATCAGCAGTGGTGGATATCCCCCAAAGAGTTCTTAAAAATCTAAACCTTCCTATATCATTCCTAAAGTTATCTTAGGCTCATAAAATCCTTAACTTTCCATTTTTCCTTTTATTCATCTTGAAAAATCAATTAGTTTAAGATTTACTATCATAATTCGATGCAGGATCGAAATGT
>JBHLOP010000145.1:0-5554 GCA_048940375.1 Promethearchaeota archaeon
GGACAGCTGGATGAAATTGACCAAAAAATTATTGATCTCTTAAAAAAAGACTCCCGTACTTCC
Organism: Promethearchaeota archaeon; assembly: GCA_048940375.1. Classification (GTDB taxonomy): domain Archaea; phylum Asgardarchaeota; class Sifarchaeia; order Borrarchaeales; family Borrarchaeaceae; genus Borrarchaeum. The sequence continues at coordinate 64 of JBHLOP010000145.1, forward strand.
TTCGTAAAAATTGCTGATGAAGTCGGACTTTCAGAAACTGCAGTTAGAAAAAGAATTAAGTCGCTTTTAGACCGCGGAACGATTTTGCGATTCACCATAGAAGTCGATGAAGAGCAACAAACAAAAGCTGTTGCAATGATAGAAACACAAGCAAGTTTTCATACTCCTGAAATATCTAAAAAATTCATCAAGATCGAAGGGGTGTCGTATTTATTTGAAACTACTGGAGAATATGATATCATTGCGATCCTTTCAACAACAACAATAGAAGAACTTAATAGAACACTTGAAGAGATTCGCTTGACTGAAGGTGTCATCAGAACAAATACCAGTCTCGTTTTGCGCAGTTTTTTTTCATAATCTTTCCACTTTTCAAGACTCATTTTTTCATTTTCTATCCTTTTTCTTGAAGGTGCTTTCACCAAAAAAATCGAGATTTATATAGTGAAACCGAAACCGAACCAAAAAAATCGATATTCATACCTTGAATTATGAATTCAACATAACATTTATATAGTGAAACATATTATTCCGAATCAAGTAACTTAATCACGAACAATAATAGTTTCAAGGTAACTTGAGGTGACCCAAATTGTACGGTGTTGAATGTCCAGAATGTTGTGCCGAAATTGAGGCCCCCGATGACGTAATGGAGGGCGAAATACTCGATTGTCCCGATTGTGGGGTAGAAGTCGAGGTTAGAGAAATCAATGGAAATGGTATCGAAATCTGCATGGCTGAAATTGAAGGCGAGGACTGGGGCGAGTAAATAAATTTCAAGATTTTTTCTTTTGAGCCATTTTTTCATTATTTTTCAGCCTCTATTTTGATTTTTGACACAAAGGCTCCGATATAATCACATATATAGACATAAAAGACTGTAAATTGTGTTTAATCACTAGTCAGCGCATTCTTTATAAACTAACTATTATTATTCACACTCCTTAGAATGTTTACAATGATATCTTCATGTTGAACGAAGTGACCTCGTTTGAAATCTATTGAATGCCCTCAGTGTGGTGCCTTGATAGACGTCCCCGAAGACGTAGTAATGGGTGAAATTCTTGACTGCCCCGATTGCGGGGCCGAGTTAGAAGTAATAGAAGTAAGTGAAAGCGGAAAAATAGAAATTTCCACTGCTGAAATTGAAGGAGAAGACTGGGGTGAATGATAAAACTATTCTTAACTTCAAATTTATTATTTTAAAAAATTAAATTGCTAGAAATGAAATTATGTTCATAAATTCGTATAATAAATGACGGGTGTGGATAACTAAAATGAAACGTATAGGACTTCTCTATGACAGATTACGGTGGTACGAGAAGACGATAATCCAAGCTGCTGCAAAAAGAGAGATTGAAATTGCTAAGATTGACGCAAAAGATCTTTCTTTCGATATCACCAGCTCTAATAACGACTTTAGCGAAAATGATGTAATTCTACAAAGATGTATCAGTTATTATCGTGGCCTATATCTCACTGCGATTTTAGAAAACGAAGGCGTGCAAGTAATAAATCCTTTTCAGGTTTCCCAAACCTGTGGAAACAAACTCTTGACTACGATGGCATTAAAAAAAGCGAATGTGCCCACACCGAGAACCATAATGGCATTCACACCAGAGTCAGCATTTACTGCTATTAAGGAAATTGGCTATCCCGCTATAGTCAAGCCAATTGTAGGAAGTTGGGGACATTTTATTGCTCCTGTGAATGAAGATAATGTCGCAAAGGCTATTATCGAACATAGAGAATCGATGTCACCTCCTCTTGGCAAAATCTATTATATACAAGAGGAAGTTAAGAGACCACCTACAGAGATGCGGAAGCGCGATATTCGTAGTTTTGTAATCGGGGACGACGTAGTTGCGGCTATATATAGAGTCGCGAAAGAAGGTGAATTTATAACAAACACTTCACGCGGAGGCAAGGCTTTACCATGTGAAGTAGACAGCGAAATCGAAGAAATAAGTATAAAAGCCGCTGAAGCCGTTGGTGGCGGAGTTTTAGGAGTCGATTTAATGGAGAGCCCAGACGGATATGTTTGTCACGAAGTGAACCATGTAATGGAGTTTCGCAACACAGTCGAAGTCACGGGCATCCCAGTTCACGAAATGATTATAGATTATCTTATTGAGCAAGCTAAGAAATAGTTACTTAATCTTTATATTTCAAAACTCTTGTTTTGTCTAGATTTATAATTTCAAGAGATTATTTGGTGGAAAAAATTATGATAAACGCAGGCATAATTGGTGCAAGTGGATATACTGGCGGCGAATTATTAAGACTACTTGTAATGCATCATGAAGTAGAAATTTCATATATTACGTCTGAAAGATATGTAGGTGAATATGTCCATCGTCTTCATCCGAATCTTAAAGGCTTACTACAAATGAAATTTGCGTCAAGAAAAAATGTAGAATTATGTGATTGTGACGTGATTTTCACAGCAACCCCGCATGGAGCATCCATGAGTTATGTGCCAGATCTAATAACGGAGTGCGATATAAAAGTTATTGACTTGTCAGCAGATTTTCGACTCAAAAATCCAGACAAGTATGATGAATATTACAATCGTACACACCCAAATCCTCAGTTATTGAGCGAAACTGTTTACGGGATAGCCGAACTTCATCGTGAAGAGATAAAAAAGGCACAGATTGTTGCATGTCCTGGCTGTCTGGCAGCTAGCGCAATTATTTCTTTAGCCCCTATTTTCAAAGAACTTGCAGACTATATAGATTTAAAGCGGGTTATTGTTGATAGCAAGATTGGTAGTTCTGCAGCGGGCGCAACAGCATCAACAGCTACCCACCATCCGCATAGAGCAGGCGTTGTTCGACCATATAAACCCACTGGTCACCGACATACCGCAGAAATAGAACAGGAGCTTCAAGAAGTTTCTGGCAAATCTGTAGAAGTTTTTATGACGCCCCATGCGGTGGATATCATAAGAGGTATTTTGAGCACTTCTCACGTTTTTCTTGATGGCGAAACTGAGATAAGTGAAAATATGATTTGGAAGATTTATAGGAATTTCTATAGTAAAGACGAGCCATTTATTAGATTTATCAGAGACAAAAAAGGTCTTTATAGATATCCAAATCCAAAAAACGTTATAGGAACCAATTATTGCGACATTGGATTCGATGTAGAGTCAAAAAGCGTTAAACGTATTGTTGTGTTTTCAGCAATTGACAATCTCGTTAAAGGTGCTGCAGGCGCTGCTGTTCAGAGCCTGAATCTTATGTTTGGAATGGAAGAAACAACTGCCCTTACCTTTCCAGGATTACATCCATAAAAAATCGGAAGTGAAGATATGCGTATCGTTGTTAAAGTAGGAGGTACTCTTATTGCAGAACCAGAGATATTTTCAAATATTGCAAAAGACTTCCAAGTAATAACTGCGGCTAATCAATGTATTTTAGTTCATGGCGGCGCTAAAATAGTCAATAGAATCGCCGAAAAGATGGGCAAAGAACAAAAATTTGTACAGTCGGCAAGCGGCTTTAGAAGCAGATATACTGACCGCGAGACCATGGAAATTTTTGAGATGGTTATGGCTGGTAAAATAAACAAAGAACTCGTTGTTACATTACAGAACAACAGTATAAATGCAATTGGGCTGTCTGGAGTTGATGGAGGCTTAATTCGAGCGCAAAGAAAGGGCAGAATAAAGATTATCGATGAAAACGGACGAAAACGGATGATTAGCGGTGATTATACTGGAAAGATCGATGAAGTCGATGCAAACTTGCTTAACCTCCTTCTTGAAAATGGTTATTTACCTGTAGTTGCCCCCATCGCACTTTCTCATGAATATGAGCCATTAAATTGTGATGGGGATAGAACTGCAGCTTATGTTGCTAGCGCCGTTTCAGCCGATAAACTTATCCTTTTGACTGATGTCTCAGGTCTCTTAATTGACGATAATGTAGTTCCTTTACTGACTGCTGCAGAGGCTAAAAATGAAATCGATAAAATCGGTGCTGGCATGAAGAAAAAGGTTTTTGGAGCATTAGAAGCACTTGAAGGAGGAAATGTAAAGGAAGTCATAATTGCATCTGGTCTTGTAGATGCTCCAATAAGTCAAGCTCTAGAACATAAAGGTACGGTGATATCTTGAATTCACAAGAGATAATTCAACTTGAAGATAAGTATATATCAAACGTCTATCCTAGCCGTGATTTGGCTATCGTAAAGGGTAAAGGTGCTTTATTGTGGGATGCCAACGATAAAGAGTATATTGATTGCATAGGTGGTCATGGCTCCTGCAATTTAGGCCATTGTCACCCTAAAGTGATCTCTGCAATTGAAACTCAACTATCCAAACTTATGATTTGTTCTGGAATATTACATAATGATACTCGTGCTATATTCGGAGAAAAGATTGCAAAATTAACTCCAAGCGGTTTAAACAAAAGTTTTCTAAGCAATAGCGGTGCTGAAGCTGTAGAATGCGCCATAAAACTTGCAAGGAAATATACCAAAAAAACTGACATCATTGCAATGAAAAAGGGTTTTCATGGCCGTCTAGGATTTTCTTTGTCTGCCACATGGAAACCAAAATATAGAAAGCCATTTGAACCTTTGAATCCCGGCTTTTCTCATGCAAAATTTGGAGATATTCAATCGATTAAGGACATAATAACGGAAAAAACGGCAGCTGTACTTGTTGAGCCGATACAAGGTGAAGGTGGGGTAAATCCTGCACCAGAAGGATTCCTCCAAGAGTTACAAGAACTATGTAGCGACAAAGATTTTTTGTTAATTCTTGATGAGATTCAAACTGGATTTGGGCGAACAGGAAAAATGTTCGCTTGCGAACACTGGAATGTTACCCCTGATATCTTATGTATAGCCAAATCTGTAGCGGGTGGCGTTCCTATGGGCGTAACAATAGCAAAAGGAAACATAATGGATGCTTTTGAGAGTGGAGAACATGGAACCACCTTTGGTGGAAACCCTATAGCGTGCGCTGCCGCAAACGCTTCACTTGACGTGCTTGTAGAAGATCGACTTGCTGAACGTGCTGCGGAAATGGGCTCATATTTCAAGAAAAAACTTATGCAGTTGAAAGAAAAATACAAGATCATACGTGATGTACGTGGCATGGGTCTAATGATTGGTGTTGAACTTCGATTTGACTGTAGAGATATACTTCTGGCTGCCTTAGAACGTGGTATTCTGATTCTCTCTGCCGGGCGGAACGTGCTCAGATTCCTACCCCCTCTTGTTATTAAAGAAGAACAAATTGATTACGTTATAAACATCTTGGATGAGTTGTTTCAGGAGCAAGAAGCAAATTGGATGAAATAGAATTTCTAAAGCAAGTGCTCAAAATTTATAGTCCCAGCGGTGAAGAAAAAAAGTTAGCGGACTTCTTATGTTCAAGAATGAAACAGCTCGGTTTTAAATCATGGATTGATGAAGCAGGAAATGTTATTGGAGAAATTGGTAGTGGTCGCCCTATCTTGCTTTTTTTACCACATAT
>JBHLOP010000146.1:0-5480 GCA_048940375.1 Promethearchaeota archaeon
AAACATTAGCTCAAAAAATTGCTACACTTGAAGTAAATGAATACCCTGATGCAACTTACATTTCCGTAAGAGAAGGTCTTACTAAGTATCTTACCAGGTTTGGCGCGAATGTTGATGCTGAAAATATTATGATCACAAATGGTGCGGATGAAGCTCTAGATCACATTACAAAATGTTTTATTGATGAACACGCTTTTTCAATCCTTCCACAACCAACATATGCGATGTTTAAGGTACTTACAGAGATTATGGGTGGCGAAACTCTACTTGTTCCTAGAAAAGATGATTTTGCCATTGATGTTGATCTAATAAGGAAAAATATCAGTACTAAGACTAAGTTACTTTTTGTTTGTTCACCAAATAATCCTACTGGTAATACGACACCTAATACAGATATTGAGGAATTATTAAAAGAAGATATTGTTGTCATGGTTGATGAAGCCTATGGAGAATTTGCTAAGGAAAGTGGCGAAGAAAGCGCCTTGAAATTCTTGAGTAATTATGATAACTTAATTGTAGTTAAAACATTCTCCAAAGCATTTGGAATGGCAGGTGTTCGGGTTGGATATATAATCACCAATGCTGAAATTATGAATCTGCTTAACAAAATTCGATTTCCGAATTCTGTCGGAACAATTCCAGTAGAAACAGCAAAAATAGCACTGGAAAACGTTGATTGGATGCTCTCTGTGATAAAAAAACTTGTTTCTGAACGAAAAAGACTCACAAAAGAACTATCCGCTTTTCCAGAGTTTCGTATCTTTCCTTCCTCAACTAACTTCTTACTTATTGAGGTATCCGAAGATTTGAAAGCAGAGGATATAGGTATTGAATTGCTGAAGCGCGGCCTAGTTATCAGATTTTATTCTAATCAGTGGATGAAAAACCACTTACGCATAACGATCCGCTCACCTGAACAAAATGACAAACTGTTAGAAAACTTTAACGAAATCATGTATGAGTCTTGATCATCTTAGATTTGTAACTGATCAACTATAAGACATCTATATCAGACTTAAAAAGAACAATTAAATTCTCTAATGCTTTAAGAGCATACTAGATTGAATATGTTCGCAATCAAATCAAAAAAAAAATTGAAAGAAAAACTCAATAAAAAACAAAGAAAAGAGAACGCCTAATGATACCCGCTATTTACTGTTTACCTCTTCTGATAATCAACCAGATTATCAAACCAATTATCCCCGTAATCAGTACTATGATTAACCACATTACACCTGATTCTCCCTTTGCTTCGGCATCTTTATATACCCAGACTGCGATCAAAATTGCTATTACTATCCAAACTGCGAAAAATATATACGGTATTAACCCATATTGCATTTTAATTTACCTTCCTTTTTGTTATTTATACTAAGTAAAAAATTTCAACACTTCTATATAAGGTTTGTTTACATTTCGCATAAAGGCGTGTTTACCATTGTGAGAATCGCACTAATTACCAAAAGATTTTTAAAGCAATTTTGAAAAAAAAAGTGAAGAATGCTTAAAGAGCACTTTTTTTTCTTTCAAAGTTTTAATGAACCAAGCCATCCACCTATGAGTGACCAGAGAATGGCGAGTGGGTAAGCTATGAGAACAGTTGACGTCAAAAGATAGTTAACAAAATCCTGCTGAAGCATTACTCCCAAAACGCCGAAATCCAGTAAAAAGTTTAGTATCGTGATTATCACGCCGATCAGGAGAGAATCTACTGCCCATTGCGACATAGGTGTCTGATAGACAGCAAAACGGACGATAAGAATCACAAGTATTGTATTAATGACCCCGGTTATTAATACGCTCGTTAAATACATTTCAGGAGCATTTATTACAGCAAAACCTACTATCATGAATCCAATGACCCAAGTGATGACGCCAAGGATTAATCCATATATTATATCACTACCTATTTTCACTACCATATTCACCACCATTATTTCAGGGTTTATGATCTCTTTAATTTAAATTCATATGTTAGTGGCGAGGTTGTTTCAAAACTGCTCAACTAGACGGTAGATTCCTAGGGAAAAAATATCATTAATTAATTAGAATATTAGGTGCTTTGAACGGAATTAGGATTCTCGAAAAATTGTGCAAGTACTGCAGCTGATTCATCACTCCATGCCATTCCGATATGACTGTGATTTTCCAAAACAACAAATGCTCTGGCTTCTGGCGCTTGTTCAAACTGATTTCTTGTTTCGTTGATATCAAATAGTACGTCCTTATCTCCGATGATAAGCATTACAGGAACATTGTAATAACTCCAGAACATTGTGGCGCTTGTGGCTGCCATGCCATTGACCATATTCCATGTCCAGTAGCTGACTCGAAGTGGGTCTTGCATAGCAGCATTGATAGTTTCATTGGCGAATTTATGATTGAAGCCTACACAGTATACGTGAGTGTCGCCAGATATAGCCTTTTGAAGCGCATAATCATGAACTAGTGCATATTTGTCGTTAGTCTCTCGAATATGATTTGGGGCTTGATAATGATTGTAAGGAGCAACAAGAGCAATGGAATCAACTACATCCGCTAAGTCCTTTTTTAGGGTCTTATTAACGTATTCAACAAAATGAGAAATACATCCTCCTCCAGAACTATGTCCCGCCAAGTGAAACGTAGCCTTTGGCCATTTTTTTCTTAAGTCTTCTAAATGAGCATTAAGATCACGTGAAATTTGATCCGCATCTAAGCAATCTCCAATCCTGCCGGGATAATAATTAGAGTCGTCAACAGGGATTCTAGGGGTAAAAGTTGGGTCACTACAGTCCGTCGCTGATTTACAAACTGAAAGCCCGTGCCCTCTCGTGTCAATGATTCTGGTGAATATTCCTCGCTTCGCCAGGCCGTATCCCACTATAGAATAGCGTCCAGAATGAGAACTTGAGCCTGGGATATACACAAGTACAGGACCTTTGCCATTCCATCCATCTGGAACGAACTCTCGATATGCTAAATTCAATCCTTCTTCTCCCTTCATAAATTTTGGTTCAGGACCCGAAGGAATACCTGATAAAATAATCTCTGTTTCCCAGTCTGTCAGAGTATATGGTGTAGGTGGTGCCTCTTCGATCATTTCTTCTAATGTGCGTGAGCGTTGATTAAATAATGTCATAGCGAAAGTCACTACAGCGATCATGTAGACTATCGTACAAACTATAACAAGCGTCATCTTTTTTTTACGTAAAATAGATTTAATAGATTTAGTTTTACTCATTAAACCCCATCTGATTGCTTTATGGAGTTTACGTTATTACAACCTCATTGTATTTATATTTTTGCAACAATGAGGTTCTTGCTTATTTAAATTAATTAAAACAGAAATAGATTGGTTTATTTTGATCCTATATCTTTGCACAGCTCTATTTTTCTGAATGAATGTATGCATTATTCTTTTAAAACCGGTAGTGTAAATGCACCTTCTGGCAAAACTAATACGGAATCACCTGGTTCAATGTTTTTTCGAATTGCTTCTTTTGGTGAATCATGATAAGTCATACGCCATGATTCAACCGTTTCTCTTTTCAGACCTTTCGAAACAATATGAATATCCGCCTTTTCTCTTGTGCGGTTTATGTCATCATAAGCAACTAAAACTTCGATAAGATCTCGAGCAGTTCCGCTACGTATAATTTCTTCTAGTTTTTCCTTACCTAGTGTCGAATAGTAAGCAAAATCATCTCTTCCAACACCTTCATAGCTTGGCGTAAATAAGAGAATTTTTCCTCCTGGTTTGACTGCTACTCTTGCGTTATCGAGTCCCTTTGAACCTTGATAAAAATTAAGATCCATTGGAAAAGATGTACCGATTACGACATCATATTTGTCAGGAATATCTCGTTCATACACTTTTCTGGCACTTTCTACTCCTGCATTGAAAGCATCAATTGGATCACCAGCAACCAAGTCGAGAACCTCCAAATTTTTCCCGAGAATAGCATTGACTATATAATCCATTTCAGCAATTTTAGCAGCTTCGTTCATATCCTCGCGAATTGGATTTCCTTTTGTGATGCCTAAAAATTTTGTATCAGGAAGAGTCAGCATTTGATGATTATGATTTATGGATCTTCTATTTGAGACTCCTGGTAAAAGTACTTTTGCGCCGCCTCCATATCCTGCCCAAGGGTGCGGCGCGATATCAGCCAAACCAATTTTTATATCTGCTTCTAAGACCCTGTTGTTAATATTTACCTCAGTTCCTCGTTTCGTTTTTCCAAGGATAGATGTGTTTGTATCGACTTCATGCTGATAAATTTGAAATCGATCATAATACTTTCCAATTAATCTTTGCATTTCCTTTTCATTCATCTGAGGGTGAGTCCCCAGAGCGAAGACGATGTTGATATTTTCATCAGGAACGGGGACTTGAGATAATCGTGACATGACGAAATCAAGAAGAAGTTCATTTGGAGTAGGTCGTGCCTTGTCACAGGCTATAATTACGATTTGATCACCTTTATCGACCAGTTCTTCTAATTTTTGTTGACCTATAGGCCTACTCAATAGGCTATCAACTTCTTGCTCGGAGAGAGGTTGTCTTGCCTCTTCAGTTTCCAAAATATCTACTTTTGCAGTGTCCAGTAAGTCGAGAGTGAGTTTTTCGTTTCCATAAGGTAATGTGACTTTCATAATCGCTCACCTACTTCAGAATTATCAAGATTGTCGCAGATAATAACTTAGAGCAGTATTATCTATAAGTATTTTAGTAGAGACATTGTCAAAAAAACGAATAAAGGAGATGGATTATTCGTGAAAATTCTATTAATAATAAATGATGCTCCTTATGGAACAGAAAAGGCATACAATGCGCTAAGAATTGCTATGACTTTCCAAAGAGAGCAAGAAGATGCAGAGATAAGAATATTTTTAATGTCTGATGCCGTAACTTGTGCCTTACCCGACCAAACAACACCCGAAGGATATTACAACATTGAACGAATGGTCAAGGCAATCATTAACAAAGGCGGCAAAGTAAAGATGTGTGGAGCATGCATGAAAGCCCGAGGTCTTAAAAACCTCAAATTGATAGACGGAGCAGAACCAAGCAGTATGAGCGAGTTAAGGCAATTGATAGCGGATTCTGATAAGGTAATATCCTTCTGATGCCCGATTAATCAAACCAATACAGTTTATCTATTAAACTCACATTTTATTCGAAGGATAAGGCATATAGTTTAATGCGGCGATAAATTCTTAAATGGAGTTAAAAACTCACTGCTTACGCTGAAGATTAACATTGACAGATCGAGATTTGTTAAAATCAATTTGTGAACACAAACACTATTCAAGAAGTTCCTATGGAGTTGACAGAGATTTCACAAGTTTCAGGGGTAGACCGGCTGACCTTAACGATGATGATGGTTGCTATCTGGATTTATTCTCTGGGCTGGATTATTATTAAGATTGGGCTTAATGAACTCCCACCGATTACATTTGCTGCTTTGAGGTTTACAATAGCCGCATGCTTGATG
>JBHLOP010000147.1:0-5479 GCA_048940375.1 Promethearchaeota archaeon
AAAGGCCAATCATCAAGAAACCATTCTACAGGAAACTCAATCAACTTTTTGGCAATATTTGGAAACTGTATAATATAAGGTCGATCATCCGCCATCAGACTCGAATCATAAATATAACCCATCTCTGAAATCAACTGAAGTGTATTATGAGCCAGTCTCCAATATGGTGCTCTAAACCCCTTTACTGAACCTGAACCTCCAATTTTTTCAAGAGCCTTGTGAGTCCTTTGAAGTGCTTCTTTTTGCTCATAGACTGAGAGGGTGTCAAAATTCTCATGTAGATAGCCATGTGCGGCAATTTCGTGGTTTTGTGAAACGATTTCGCTTACAGTGTCTGAATACTCATCTGCAACCCATCCACAAGTAAAAAATGTTCCTTGAATTTTGTGTTTCTTAAAGAGCTCAAGTATTCTAGACAAGCCTCGATTAACCGCAAATTGTCCTTTTGAGACTCTTACTGCTTCTTCAAGTGCTCGAATTTGGACACTTTCTGCATCATAGTCAAAAGTCAAGCATACAATAATATCTGTCATATTTATCACTTTTTAGTTAAAAAAAATTATATAATCCATTATTTTGAGACTATTATTTTCTTTTGCGCTTTTTCTTCTTCCTTGTGCCAAATAATTCTATTGCAGATACATATGCAAGTGCTACTGCTCCAATACATATTCCTGCAGCCGCAATAATCAGAAATACGGGGTTTTCAGATGTTTCTCTTTCTGGAGGATTAATAATGGTAACACTAGATTGTCCGTAATAGGTATCTCCTCCAGCTTGGACTTCTGCTGTCAAATTCCACGTTCCAATTGTTAAGGACGAAGTGTTAAAAGTCGTTTTGTAAACACCAGGTTGGAGTTTTGCAAACATTGAAGATTTTACTTCAAACTCTTTTGATAGTTGACTAAAAGTGAGTTTAATTCTAGCGTTTCCGACTGGGTTTCCATTATCAAAAACGGTTACATTGATATCAAGCATAGTACCTTTGACAACTTGATTTTCAAAGGGGATGATATTGACTGCAACGTCTGCGTGAGTTTCTTTAGGATATATACTTAATGAGATCGTAAGAACAAACAAGATTGAAATTAAAATCCATTTCCTGTTTCGGTACACATATAAGCCCCCGTTTTTTAAAGATGGATAAATTTCGCTAATAAGACTTATAAAATCTGCTAAGTCTTTTTAAACTTATCATGTAAAGTTTATTTGCTTCGTTTATATGAAATAATATATAGTTGAGTTTTGAGGGAGGCGCTAAATCAATTGCAAACGATGAAACGTGTGAAAGAAGGAGTTTTACAACTGCTTGAAAACAGAAGATATGAAGTCGAATCGATCGAGGAGACCGAGTCAGAAATTGATATCCTCGCAAAAAAGAAAGAGGATAAAAAAGAACTAAAGTTTTTAGTACGCATTCCTAGTAAAAATGTTGTCGGCGTTGCATTAGTACGAGCATTAGATAAAGCAATGAAAAAACATAGTGTAGATCAGGCGCTACTTGCAACTTTAGAAAGATATACGCCTGCCGCAAAAGCTGAATCAAAAAAGAAGAATATTGAATTACTTCCAACAAAGTATCCCATTTTTAATATTTTTGAGCATGTTCTTGTTCCAAAACATGAATTATTGTCTGAAAAGGAAGCGAAAGAAGTTTTAAAACACTATAACATTAGCAAATTTCAACTTCCTGCGATTAAAGCAGCGGATCCCGCAGCAAAAGCTATAGGTGCAAAACCTGGACGAATAGTAAAAATATATCGAGAAAGCCCAACTGCTGGTTTACACATCGTCTATCGAGTCGTTGTAGAATAGTCTTTTTTACATTTCCGCGGATTATTGTTTTGTTATTATTAGGAGGTGCGCAGTAATTCGCATTACGTTGTTAAGTGGAGGGACTGGTACTCCAAAATTACTACAAGGTCTTATAAGGCTTGTTTCTGAGGAAAATTTAACAATAATTTGCAATACTGCAGATGATTACTATTTTTATGGTCTTTATGTCTGTCCAGACATTGATTCTGTACTCTACTGCCTAAAAAGTTTTTTAGATGAAGAAAAATGGTGGGGGATAAAAGGCGACACTTTTAACTGTCTTGAAATGTTAAAACTATATGGTTATGATCCATGGTTTCAATTAGGGGATCGCGATCTTGCGCTTCATATCCATAGAACGCGTTTATTAAATGAAGGTCTTTCTTTATCTGAGATTATCAATGATGTCTGCATGCGCTTGAATATAGCGCCTCATGTAATTCCCATGACTGATCAGAAAGTCACCACAATGGTCTTCACTGACAAGGGTAAATTGAATTTTCAAGAGTTTTGGGTACGGGAACATGCAAATGTAAAGGTATTCTCAGTCGAATTTGAAGGAATTAGTAGAGCAGAGCCAACCCAAGATGTAATTGACTCAATTATAGAAAGTGATGCCATAATTATCGGACCAAGTAATCCTGTTACCTCAATAGGGCCTATTCTGGAAGTACAAGGTGTCAAAACAGCCTTAGAAAGGACGCAAGGCATGAAAATCGCGATTTCTCCTATAATCGGAGAACAACCATTGAGCGGTCCTGCAGGTCAACTTATGGAGACTCAAAATCTTAGTGTTTCTCCGTATGCTATTGCAAAGATCTATTCGAACTTCTTAGACGTTCTAATTATACATAGTACTGATAAAGGATTGGTTCCTCAAATTGAAGAACTTGGAATTTCTGTGGTTTTAACTAACATCATAATGAAGAGCCTTGATGATAAAATCAATCTAGCCCAAGAAATCCTTCGTTTAATTGAGGAAAAAACATGTTAAAGTTGCAAAATCCTGCAATACTATCCGCAATAGCAGGAGTTACTAATGGCGATTTTTGTGCACGAGTTGCGAAAGCTGGGGCTGGTATGATCACTCTTGGCGGATTTAATTTTGATAAAGCAACGCTTAGCGCAGCAAGACTGATCACAACTAGAGAAAGGCCAGAATTTATTATAGCTCTCGAGGAACTGCCAGAATATACTGAACGTCAAGTTTCAGTTGCCCGTGAAGGAAAAACTCTCGTAAATATAAATATACGTGTTTCCTCAAGAAATGGATTACTTCTGGCAGCAAAAATATCACAGGATTCAGGTGCGGATGCTCTTGAACTAAATGCACATTGTAGGCAACCGGAAATTATTGATCTAGGAACTGGACAAGCACTCCTAAAAAACTCCAAAAAATTGTGTCAGTGGATTAAAATCCTCAAAAATAATGTGAATATCCCTCTAATTGTTAAAATTCGGGCAAACATTGTTGATGAAGTGACTTTAGTGAAAAAGATAGTTATAGCAGGTGCAGATGCTATTCATGTCGATGCAATGAAACCTGGATATCCTTACGCTGACTTAGACATTATAAAAAGGATATCCTACAATGTCGATACATTTTTGATAGGTAATAATTCTGTAAAAGACATTAATTCAGCAATACAAATGCTGAACGCCGGTGCCGATGCATTTTCTATTGCTAGGGCTGCTATTAATAATCCTGAAATAGTTGGGCAAATTGGGAACGCTATAATGAAAGAATTCAAAGAAAGATTAAAAAAACGTTACATTCTCTTTAAGTAAGCTGGGACTTCAAGTACTTCAATGTAAAATTCACATTCAGGGTCTCCTTTTCCATAGCACCTGATCTCGCGCACAAGACATCGTCTGTCTTTTAATCGTTCAATGACACCTGAAATGAGTCCTGTTTCAAAGCTACATGCAGGCTTTCCTAGATTTGGCAGACCTGCAGATGATAGGGTCTCCAATAATATCAGATTTCCATTTCCTTTATCTGAATCAAATGAAAATGTTTTTGTTCTTGCAATACCTTTCTTTTCCATCCACTGCAAAAATTCTTCGAATTCCTTAAATTTTGTTCTCCTACCCAATGCTTTACCACCCGCATAAGCTAGTGTTTTTGACGCATCCTCTCCAACGACATCACGTAGGCTGAATAAACTTAATGCTCTGAATAGTCGAATGTCGATAGTTGCGCCTAAATTAGGCCGGTCAACAATATCAAGTTCTGGCATTCTAACCTTTTCCAATATTCCCAACTCCAAAAAGTAAGATAACCATTAGTCCTTATGTCATCTCACCTTTCGACCTAGAAAAATCTTTTGGAAGAAATTAAAATCTGGAAAGTAACTCTCTTATGAAGTCGTTCGTAGTATTTTTACCGCCAAGATCTGGAGTTCTAATGTTGGTTTCTTCATATATTTGTAAAATAGAGTTTTCAAGATCTTTTGCTGCCTGTTTTGCATCATTTATCGAATATTTTTCACTTAGCCAATCTAGCATCATCGAGCAACTTAACAATATTGCAGTAGGATTCGCTATACCCTTTCCTTCAATATCAAAAGCCGCACCATGGACTGGTTCAAACATAGCAATATCCTGTCCGAGGTTTGCAGAAGGAAGAATGCCCAAACTTCCAGTCACCCCTGCAGCTTCATCGCTTAGAATATCTCCAAACATGTTAGTAGTAACTAGGGTATCAAATTGTTGAGGATTAATCACCAGTTGGTATGCTGCGTTATCTACATACATTTCGTTTATATCGATCTCACTAAAATTCTTTGCAATTTCTATGCAGACATTTCGAAAGAATATGCAACTTATCATCACATTAGCCTTATGAACAATAGTTAGTTTTTTGCGCCTTTCCTTTGCTATTTTACAAGCAACAGTCATGATACGTTCAGTTGCTTCCTTTGTGATCATTCGAACATTAATCGCACATTCTTTTGTTATATCTTCTATTTTCTTATAGAGCCCCTCAGTATTTTCTCTAACAATTACCAAGTCAACTCCTGAATGAATACTCGGAATGACAGGAATAGTTTTTGCGGGCCTGATGTTTGCGAAGAGGTTGAGTTCTTGTCTAAGGGGCAAAACTACGTATCTTGCTGTTTCACCAATCGGTGCTTTCAGGCAACATGAACACTTTTTAATTTCGTCTATGGCATTACTGGGCAATGCATGACCAGTTTCCTTTAGAGCCTTGTCACCTGCAAATATCTCCTTAAACCGAAAGGAAAAATTATATTTATCTGATAACATCTCAAGCACTTTGCTTGTAGCAGTAGTTATCTCAGGTCCAATTCCATCCCCTGAAATAACGGCGATTTCAAATGTCTTTGTCATACTTATCACATTGAACGATGATAGCTAAAAAGTGTTAGTGTAATCTTTATAAACGTATGTCTTTCCTCGCTATTTACAGAAGACTAAAATTCATAGTGGCATTTGACCTTTGTAAACGGTGATATTTTGAACATATATGCGCTTATTCCATTGAAAAAATTGGAGAATTCAAAAACACGCATAAGCAATTTATCTCTTGAATCTCGAAAAATGCTTACCAAAGCTATGCTTTGTGATGTAGTTCAATCAACTTTAGAAGCAAAAAATATCAGCGAAACTTTTGTGATGTCACCAGATCAGGAGATAGTTA
>JBHLOP010000148.1:0-5453 GCA_048940375.1 Promethearchaeota archaeon
CACCAAAAGACTTTTCATTAGGTTTGAAAAAATTTTCATTAGGACTTACCATTTCTAATTTTAAGCTTATAATGGCTGGTAGAAACGATGTTTGCGGATTGGACGAGTAGATGGGAAGCGCTTATTACTGATCAAAAGTCAAGAATGTATATCGTGAAGGAAGATGGAAGTTTAGCTGAAGCTGGTGTCAAACAAGAAAGTCTGAGTTCAGGATCTGTAGTTTTGATTGTAGATATTGTAGCTCGTGCAATTTGGATATGGCATGGAAAAGATGTAGGCCCAAAAGATAAATTTATTGGTGCAAGAGCAGCCAGAGCTCTACGAAGTGTTGTGGGCCCTAAGTTTCGTACTATGTCCCCACTAAGCGAAGGCGAAGAAACTTCAGATTTTTTAAAAGTCTTTGAATATGCTGGTGGGATAATGGAAGAACCTTCGGCGCCACCTGTTCAACTTGAAGATGTACCAGAAGACCCCATCATGCCAGCTACTCAACTTAAGGAGGACGCTGAAGACCCTTCAACACCACCCATTCAACTTGAAGAAATATCTCCTCCTATAGAAGAAATTAATGAAGTGACAAATAGCACTCAGACCGATACATCTGTTCAACACGTGACAAAAACGACCGAGTCGAAAATTGAAGAACCGTCTGATGTTTCTCAACCATCTATGGATCCTGAAAAGATACGGGATTTAGCTTCGTTAATTATTTCGTACACGTTAAGGCATATTTATCGAGTTGAACCAATTATAAGTAGAACTAAGACACATGACCTCTTTCGAGTTAGTCAAGAAGGCGTGCAATTGTGTAAAGTAAAAATACAAATACAAAATACCACTATTAGCGTTTTAGAAGCCGCTTTTGATGAAAAAGAAGAAAAAAACGCATTTTATGAGGATTTAAATGAGCAACTGCGTCTTATTCAAAAAATAACTTTAAGTACATGAAACTCCTTTTACCATTTAACCACTATGTACAAGACCATATTTCTTCACTAATTTTTATTCATTGATATAAGGAGCATTTGAAATGGAATTTAATGATCTAACAGGCCATAATCAACTATTAAATAGAGTAATTCCAATTATATTTCTACTAATTTTTGTAGGACTTATGATTTTCACATTTTTCTTTGAGACCTATCTTCTTGCATTTTTGATTTTTGGTCCGATAGTTTTCGCATTGGCTTGGTTTTCGTATGGCTACTTAAGAGTAAGACCATTTCGTATCCCACTTAAACTAATGTTCCTCGTTGGATATGGAAGTGTTTTTATCATATTCACGGCATTAATTCTCAACCAGCTTGGAGCCCTTAATGCGATAGTAGGAATTTTGCTCATCGGTACAATAATTGCTCCCGAATTATGGCTTACGGTACTTACTGTTGTAATAGTAGCACCTCTTGTTGAAGAATTTACTAAAGCGCTTCCTAATATGTTATTCTACTGGTCTAAAGAACAGAGTGTCTCAACTGTAATAAAAGGCGAAAGAAAAGGGCTACTTTATAGTGAATACAGAGGTTGGTTCTTCGGAATAATGACGGGTGCGATCTTTACAGTCCTGGAAACTTATCTTTATGTCTTTATCAATCTCCCCGCAGTTGGAGTAACTGATCTCTTTCAATATTGGTTACAGGTGGTTCTTCGGGGTGGCGCTCCGGTACACATGGGTGGTGCCATGCTGACAGGTTATGCTCTCGGAAAAGCTGATCGCTTACGAACAAAAACAAACTCGCGCTTCTCGGCGCTAAAAACGGTTTTCCTTTTCTATATACTAGCAGTCTTGTTACATCTTTCTTGGAATGGATCAAGCGTGTTGTTTTCCCTACTACCTAGTGGATTTGTACTTGATATTGCTTCTCTCGTAGTTTTCGCAATTCTTGGTGTTATAGTTTACATTATTGGATTTAAACTCATGAAAAACAGTTTAGATATAGCTAAAGACTTCTCAAAATGTGAACGATGTGATCTGAATTTTCTTTCGGAGTTGGAAAGTTGTCCTCACTGCGTGGCAAATCTTGAGGTAATTAAGCGCATGCCCATAGAAGAAGGTGTAGACGCGCAATTTGATAAAAAGAAGCCTCAACTACTTACCATCCCAACGCTTTTAATGTTGATGCTTAACATTTTGCTGGGGCTTGCTTTAGTTCTTGGAGGTTATATCCTTTTACTAACAGCAGTTCCAATTGGTGTTTCCGGAGCAATTTTAGTGGCAAGTTTTGTTTTGCTTATTGGTATCCTCTCATTTGCAGGCGTTATTGGAGTGCTTGGCAGGTCTTACTCTGGTTGGTACATTTCTATTTTATTCGCGGTTACAATCGCTGCATCTGTTATTCTTACAACAAGTTTTGGAATTGGATTCCTAATTATTTCAGCAGGTTTAACACCTATAGTTAGTCTTGCATTAGGTCTCGGTATCTTCGTTGTGGCAGTCATTTTCTTAATTCTCTTCTTCGTCTTCACAAAAGAAGAAGACTTCCTTACAATGCGTTTCAGTGTAATGTGAGGCGTTGCAGCATTTTTAAAGAGAATAGAACTTTATTCTGTATGGTAGTTCTTGTTAGTTAATAGGTGTGGTTAAGCACAATTCTTCTATTTTTTTTCTGTATGATGAAACGCCCTTCGAAACCAATGAGGGCTTGCTTTCTATGAATTATTGACAACAACCGGGTCACATTGGATAGTAGCATAATTCAGCCAAAGAAATACAACAGTAAAAGGACAAGGAAGAAGACTATTGGAACAACTACAAGCACAAGATACATCGTCGTTTTTTGCTCTCTATTGCTCATATTTTCTCCTCACATATTCGTTTTTGAAGATATTATCCAATTTTTATTACAAACACTTTGTTAACACTCTCTCTTCTTCTAACTTAAAAAGAGGAGCACTCTCAAAAACTTGTTATGTGTGTCAGAAAATAGTGAATGTTTCTTTTTAATTGTGACTAACTACACGAAAACTGAGATAATAATGAATATGTTCTTTTTATCATAGAATATTCGGGAGGTTTCAAAATAACATGTGCCGAAATTAAGATTAAAGTAAATTTTAAAACTTTAATAGCGTATCTTGGTCTTTTCTTCAATATAATTGGAGTTTTTCTGCCTTGGATGAATATTTTTTATTATGGCTATTATTACTATTACAATGGTTGGGAGTTCATCGGTCTGTTTGGTATTGGAATATTCTCAGTATTTGGTAGTTTTTTGGCATTATTTGGTATAATCAAGAAAAATAAACTTGCTTTGGCTATCGGAGGATTGTTCAATATCTACAATGCTGGAGGTGTAATAGCGTTTTTGGTATTTTGGTTTCTCCCAGAAGCAATAGGAATTGGCGCAATTATTTGCTTGATCGCTGGATTAGTGCTGTTAGTCGCTGCGTTCCTACCGGATGTCACAAGCTATCAAACGATAAACTCTGGGAGTTATCAAATGTCACCTGCCAGCAAAATCGTATCTGGATATAATCATGTTGCAAACAACTCTAATTACTTCATGCAGCAAAACGAATGCTCATCATCGCATCCTCTTATCCAATACTGTAGATTCTGTGGAAAGAAATTGTATTAGTTGTAAAAACATTCTGACAAAATTTTATTGATCGCCAACTTTACTTTTTTCATGTGGTGGTCGTCTATATAGAATATCTTCAATATATGCCCTTAAGGGTTCAGCAACACTCCATGCTTGAGAAATGCACCCTCGTGCAAAATGTGGATATTCTCCGTCAAAGATTTCACTGATGCTACCAAGTCCAGCGTGTCCTATTTGGACAACATAAGGTTCCAAAAATGTCTCTAAGGCAAATTTTCTCCATTGGGGTTTATATTTGTTCAATTTAACAAAGGAAGTTATGAATGGTCCCAATAGCCAACCCCAGACCGTACCTTGATGATATGAGGAGTCTCTTTTCCATCTATCACCCTGATATGCTGCGACATATCTTGGATCTTCTGGAGAAAGGCTTCTTAAACCATATGGGGTAAGTAGTTTTTCCCATACCTTATCAAGGATAAGTTTTTGTTTCTGATAGTCTAAAAGTGGGAAGTCCAGAGAAATTACAAACAGTTGGTTAGGCCGAATAGAGGCATCCTTTTCATCTTTATTTACTACATCGTAGAGACAATTAGCTTGTTCGTTCCAAAAAATCTTCTCAAAATTATTCTTTACTCGATTCGAAAGGGCAGTATAATTGGTTAATGATACACTATCATCAAACCTGCGAGATAAATTGTTCATTATTTGCAGAACATTATACCATAGCGCTTGAATTTCAACAGCTTTGCCCTCACGAGGCGTAACGTTCCAGTCGTCAATTCTTGCATCCATCCATGTTAATTGTGGTCCATGTGAAAGGAGTCCATCTGTTTTGTCCGTTTTTATGTTGAAATCCGCTCCGTCAATGTGAGCCTCCATTATCGACTTTAGAACTGGCCACAACTCGTTTACAAAATCAAAGTCATTTGTGTATTTCAAATATTGGTAGACTGCATAGATATACCACAGAGTACCATCGACTGTATTATATTCCTCTCCTGACGTCACGGTAATTCCTAGATCTAAAAATCGATTTGGAATTAATCCATTTTTACAGTATTTGGCAAACGTAGACAGAATTAGTTGTGCTTCTTTATATCTTCCTGTGACGAGCAATAATCCAGGCAGAGAAATAAAGGTATCTCTCCCCCAATCTGAAAACCAATGATAGCCTGCAATAACCGTATTTCCATTCGTTCTTTTTACAATAAAAGACCTTGCCGCTCTAATCAGCCATTTTAGCCAATCTGTTTTAGCAGCAGCATCATGCAATTTATAAAATTCATCTAGTAATTCTGTTATCTTATATTTCTCAAATTCAAGTAAGGTCTCCCAGTCTGTGTTTTTCTGTATGTTTAGTTGTTTCATAGCAGTTGCTTCGGATTGTGAAGTATCTGTAGCAAAAGCAATGATATGTACTGTTTCCCATGAAGCAGGTTCTACTTCTATGGAAAAACTTCCTGGAGAGTAATTATCTTCAAGAAAAGCTTCGCCACGGCGTTCTTCAAGGGGATACTTTAGATTTGAGTACCACCTTTGTTTTTCGGGCAAATTACTTTCCTGATAACTGCACCAATCTGAGAAAAGAGACAAATATGGGGCATCTTTGTATGTTGCAACAATATTTGCATAATTCTCTTCTATTTCTTGTTGAAATTTCCAATTAATTTCATCTAAACGCGTAATATGATGAAAGGATCGCGAATTTATCAACGGATAAACAACAAAACGAAGTTTTTCGTCATCTAAATTCAGAATTCGGTATTGAATGATTGTAGCATTTTTTTGATGTATCATGCTAATACATTTTTGGACAGTTACCCTGTTTTGACTAAAAAGACTGCAAGGAAAATATGCAAATACAAAATTCTTAAGATGCTTGTAACCTTCAGGATATATTGTATCTTTGTA
>JBHLOP010000007.1:0-23608 GCA_048940375.1 Promethearchaeota archaeon
CGCCTCTCTTGTCCACTTTATTGCATTTTCGACTTCTTCGCTAGTTTGTTTTTTATTTAAAAGTGATAAGATCTCTTCATCCGCACTTTCTCCACCATATTTAAGTAATACGCATCCCGAACGGTTCATCAAATCAAGAAGTTCAGGAGTAATGCCATGTATGCTTGTTTTAGCGCTCCATTTAATATCTAGTCCTCTACTCAATATCTCATTGCAGATTTGCTCTACCCATTTCTTATCAACATTAAAAACAAAGTCACCAAATTTAATGCCAGGTCTACGGAATTGTTCATATACTGCTTCTACTTCATCTACAACCTTTTTTGGATCCCTTTTGCGCCATTTACGTTCCCAGATATTCGATGTACAGAAAGCACAATTATAAGGACAGCCGCGTGATGCAAATACTGTGTAAGCAGGCCAGATACCTCGATGCGAAGAAATATCCATATAATATTTTTTCATTTCAACAAGATCACGAGCTGGCCAAGGTATACTGTCTAAATCACTGATCAATTGCCTAGGAGCAGTTTGTGTGATAACTCCATTATTTTTAAAACAAATTCCATCTACTTCTTTTAGTGAAGTTCCTTGTTCAATTGTGGATAGTAAATCTACAAAAGTTTGTTCTCCCTCACCTATAACAGAAATATCAACAGCAGGATGCTTAGTCAGAGTTTCTGGAGTTCCAGAGGCATGAGCCCCACCAAAAACAACTGGTACATCAAGTTCTTCTTTGCATATTTGTGCAGTTTCTAGTGCCTCAATAATGCTTGTTGTCATGCTGGTAATTCCAATTATATCCACACTTGATTTACGGATTATATTCCGCATATTGTTCCATATTTTATCATTATATACATCAACGATCTGTACTTCATGTCCATTTGCTTGCAAATAACTTGCAAGATACATAAGACCCATTGGCTCTCCAAAGACATTCATATACTTCTCGGTCGTAAAAAGACGTGACTTAATGCGTACTTCCTCAGCGTGAAAAATAGGTGGGTTGATTAAAAGTATTTTCAAAAGCAACGCTCCCTGAAGCGCCCTAGTGAGTATCTATTTGAAGAATTTATTTCAATTGTTTAGCCTCAATAAACTCAAAAAATTAAAAACATTCTCATCAACACATGGAAAAAGCCATAAATAACTTGGCTCAAACAAAGTAAGTTGTGAGAAAACATAAGGACCCTTAGAGATGGTGAAGACTAACTCTTCATTTCCTCTCCCTTTGCACGTTTTGTACTGTTTGCCCTAATTACATTTGAGCATACTGTACCACGATGATTGAAATCCTTATCGAAATAAACTAAGAGAGCATGCGCAGGATCTTCTTTATTCTGTGATTTATGCAAAAATGTGCCTGAAACAAGTCCACCATCAAATTTTGCGTTTTTGAGAAATTCTTTTTTAGAGAATACAATCGAAATGAAGCAATCACATATTTTGCAAAAGACGACGACCTTTTTTTCGTTTTCAGGCATTATTATTACCTTTAACACTTTCAAGCAATAGTTGTCCCATTTGGTTAAAAACAACCTCAATGTTTTCTCCAGTCTTAGAACTTGTTTTATAGAATGAAGCAACTTCTTTATTTCTTGCGAGAAATTCGTTGATTATTTCTTCATCTACTGCTTGTCCTAAATCAAGCTTTGTTCCGATAAGAATGATCCTAGGATCTGCTGCATTTTTCTTAATGATATCTAGCCATTCGTCGAGACCTGCTAATGTTGGAAGCCGTGTTAGATCAAAAGCCATAATTACTCCATGTGCGCCTTTGCAATAGGTTGGAAGGATAAATCGAAAGCGCTTTTCTCCACCAAAATCCCATATTTGAAGTTTCAAAATTGAATCGTTTATCTCTAGAGTCTTTGTATAAAATCCCGCCCCTATAGTGACTTTAGTATCAACTGAGAATGTTTTTGTAATATATCTATTAATCAATGTTGTTTTTCCTGTACCTCCATCGCCTGCTACAATACACTTGAATGTATAACGTGTGCTCATAACTGGAACCTCAACGATACAATAAAACATTCCGAGTTTGAAGATATAAACAAGGTTTTTACTCAATAAAGACTAGTTTCAATTTCTATATCATTCATTACGCTTAAGATGAACACAGCATATCTTTAATAAAAAACTTTTGCACCTATAGAAATGACAGCTTATAGAGTCTTGAATACCTTAAAAACTCAAACAAGGCTATGACAATTATCATGGCGACATTTTTAAAAGAAGAAAAAATAGCGGGGAAAGTGCTCCCACCAAGAAATTTAATTTCGGTTTTTAATAGAGTTCATATTGACGATTAAGGAAGCCACGCCAGATTGATGGTAATTCATTCATTACTTCTTCTGCAATTGAACCAACTGTGGAATTGATTTCAGGACTTGAATTCTCTGCATGTAGTTCTACTTCAAGAACCTGAGGCTCTGTGATGGGGCATCCGATTTCTGAAACGATGCAACACGAAGCGTCTGTGACTTCTGTAAGTTCATCCACTATTTTATTACAAATTCTGCGTGCTGCTACATTATACGTTTTGCCAACATGACTTATAGGGTTCTTGCCAGCAGCAGCTTCTAGTGTCATAGGTCGCTTTGGAGTAATCAAGCCATTTGAGCGATTACCTCTTCCAACTTGACCATCATCTCCATGTTCAGCACTCGTACCCGTGCACGTCAGATAGTAGATTCCTGCTTCGGGATCATCAGCGGTATTTACCTTCACAATAACTTCTTTGTCAGTAATATCACCAGATTGTCTCAAGACGAGTTCCTTAATATCATCCTTAACGCTCATATAGTGACTTGCATCAGGACATTCACTTGAGATGATAGCATTTGCGACAGTAAGTTGTATTTTATCGTGTCTACGGACTCCCATGACCTTGATATCCTCGCCAATTTCAGGGAATCGATACTTGACTTTTCGTGAGTTTAGAAGCATTTCAGATTCGTATGTTAAGTGCTCTAAATCAGTAAAGGGAGCATAACCAACTCCAATAGAAGTATCATTCGAACGTGGGATGTCCACGCCTTCTTCAAAGTTACCCACCAAGTCCGTGCTTCCACTTCGAATTTTGTAATCAATAATGATATCCCCATCAACATCTAAATGTGGAAGTGTATCAGCGAGCCATCGCTTTGTATGTCGTACAGCAAGTTTCCCAATTGGAACCTGTGATGCTCTGTCTCCTCCGACTATCCCAACAGCCCTTCCAACTAGTAAAAGATAAATTGGCTCGATTACTTCGCCTCCGCCAAATCTTGCATTCGATTGGCCTCCGCTAAGGACACATTTATCAACATTGTGATGAAGTACTCTACCAAAAGTGTCTAAATACCATTCAGAGAGTTTAATACTTAGTTCTTCAGATGCTCTATCACAAAGTACATCTGGATGTCCTGCACCTTTTCGTTCCACAATTTCTGTCGGTATCTTTGAAACTGGTAAACTATTAGCATATGTGATGTCTAGAACTTCTGGAAATTTCGCCATATATATACCTCTTTTGTCATTATATTGTCTTTGAGAAATTTTTCATTTGGTTTCTATAATTCATTCCTCTCATTTTACTAGGCAATTGCTGAACGCAATTTAAAATTTGCGCTATAACAATTATTATTCGTAAGAGTAATTTTTTAAATTGCGTCTATTATCGAAAAACATAATGAGTTAAAAAGGATTTCGGTTAGTGTAATAACCTCTTTTTGTGCTGTATAAAGAATTTCATGTCTATTCTTGACCATTTAGATTAAAATAAACACTCGTGTATAAGTTGGTGTTATATATATGATATACCATAGTAATACTTTACACCTTGTTTTTTAGGGAACTAAAAAATAAAATATAGGAGGGAAATAAATGGTCGCATCAGATAGCGTTTATGTAAGCGAATTTGTCGACTTGATCGGACCTAAAACAAATATGCTTGGCCCTGTGAGGGACGGAGGTGTAGTTACAACGGGTACCGAACCAGCGTGCTATGGACCTATGATCACGCCGGAAATTAAGAGCGGTCACACCATAACAAGGCCCGTAGCTGTTGCAGGTGCAGCAGTAGGAGATGGCTTAGTTCTCAAAATTAAGAAGATAGACATTACTTCAAAAGCAGCAGCGAGTGGGACGGAAACAGCTCGAGAAGGGAGTTATGTTGGCGATCCATTTGTTGCCAAAAAATGCCCTGGATGTGGCACTATCAATCCTAATACAGTTATTGAGGGAATTGGAAAGGATGCAATCCGTTGCGCTAGTTGTGGTACTCCCGTTTCCGCATTTGATGTAACAAATGGCTATACTATGGTATTTGACGACGCTCGTAAGGTTGGAGTGACTGTTAATAAGGCTGCAGCAGAAGAAATAGCTAGGAATGCTCAGGAGTTTTCAGGAGTACCTGCAGGTTTTACGTGCCATTCGATATTGCTTTTAGCCTTAGCAGATATGCAAGCTGGTATTATATCAAAAGTACGACCTATGATAGGAAACGTTGGAACCTTGCCAGGAGTTGAAATGCCCAGCTCGCATAACGCTGGCGACTTCGGCGTGTTTCTTGTAGGAGCGCCTCATGACCATGCAATCACTGAAGCAGATTTGGCTCTTCGTAGCGATGCACACATGGATGTCGACACGGTAGGAGAAGGAACTATCATTATCGCACCTATCAAAGTAGATAAAGCTGGACTAGTCGTAGGCGATGTACATGCGATGCAGAGTGACGGAGAGATTTCTGGTCACACGACGGACGTTTCTGCTGAGGTCACTATGGAAGTTAACGTCATTAAAAAGCTAGGAAACGACGGCCCAATATTGATACCTAAGAGGGAGGATCTACCACCATTGGCAAGATTGCCTTCCAGTAATGAACTGGAAATTGCGCGATCGGTAGCTAAGAAATACAACATTACACTTCAAACCGAAGTTGCACCCTTTCAAGTGGTAGGCACAGGTGCGGACCTCAATGCTGCAACAATGAACGGCCTCGAACGAATGGCAAAATTAGCAGCTATGGATATAAACGAAGTGAAAAATCGCGTAACAATTACGGGAGGCATTGAAATCGGGCGACTTCCAGGGGTTGTTCACGTCACTATGCTTACTCCTATGGCACGCTTAGAACAGATCGGCATAGCGCCTCTAATAAAAGAACAATACGGTCTATAACTTATTTCTTTTTCAAGGGGTTTAGCGCCCCCATTTTTTTATAAAGCGGCTTTAATTGTCGAAAATTACCTTTCAAGAAACCTTAATTCTTATCAGGCTTTTTTAGAAGCAGAAATAAATAAAAAATAAATATATGTGAGTAAAATTACCTTAAAAATGCTCTATTCAAGAATGATTTCATAACTCGTAGTACAAATTCCAATAGTTCCCGGAGGTTTTTCTGTTGCTTTCCAGCGAAATGATTTTATTTTACCATCAACATTTTTGAGGGCGCCTCGAAGCAGCCCTCCTAAGGGGCATACTGCACCCTGCTTTTTTTCCAATTTAAATTTCGTATTTGCCGGACAGAATTTACATCCTTCTATATCAATTGTTAATACATGATTTTCATACGTAACAGAAACGTCCTCTGCCACATTGAGGTAGTCTTTTAGGAAGTCTTGAAAATAACTAGCAAACTCAGCTAAATTTTTGATCTTAATATCTTTGTCTCCGAATCTTTCGCCAATTACGCTACATGCTTTATTTAATTCTCTTTGAGGATCTTTAAGGGAACATAAGAGACAATACCAAGATTCCTGTAATAATGGATCATTATCAAATTCAATCTTTTGCATGAGATTAAAACTCCTTTATTAGTTAATGCGCTAACCTAAACCGAGCAGTATTTTAATGTTTTGACTAACATATAAACATGATGTTATAGACATATTGACATGTATTAATGTAATAGGTATTAAAAAAATGGATTCTAAATTATTGAATAAAAAAATGCTAATAGATTCAAAAATGAATCCAATAGCTCTTCTAACTATTGTCATTATTCTTTAGCAGATTTTAAAATGAGTTTATATGTTCTATAACTCAGCTGGATGACGACCAGCACAAATATGGCACCAAATAAGTACACAAATGACTGCATGAACGTTTGAACAAGAAGATTTTCTGTGAGAAGTGCCCAAATATTGATCGCATACCCGATCGCGAAAAAAACGATCAAAATACCGATTATCATCCAATCTTTACGCATTTTTGCCTTTGGAAAGAGATCTAAGATTTTTTTAACAACCAGCAAGCAATAAAGGAATAAAATCATTCCTATTACTGAAAATGTTGTACCTAATAATAATGTAGATATTATTTCCTGTATTCTAATCATCTCCTTTTAATTTATAATTCATTTAGTATCTTTTTGCTATCTATACTAATTCCAAAAAGTTGTTTAAGAAGGTCTTGGCTTGATATTTTTGGTTTCTCATTTGGCAATATCTCTACCAATTCGTTTTCAAATGTATTAAAAACCGAAACATCACCAGAGAAGTCTTTTAGCAATCCAAATTTCTCCAAAAATCTATTTCTGATTAAATAGATAAGTTCTTTCATCTTTTCAGTGACTTGATGTTCATTTGTTCTAATGGCAACTGACAAATCATCATCTTTCAAAAAAATATATTTTCTGTCCTCAAGTCTGATTGCTTCCAAATTACTACTAAGAACTATTTCAGCGAATTGTTGTATTGCTAAAAGGAGGCTCGATACAAAGTTATTATCACATTTATCATCCGTGTAATTACTGTAAAATAAAATTGTGCCACCTGGATTCATTATGATAAGTTCATCGATCAAAAAAAACCCCCGTTCTTCGTGATCCACTGTGCGAGATTGGTATTTTTAATACCTTTGAGACCCTCGACTTGTATGGTTAAAAAATTAGACGATAAATAAATAAATTTTCTCGCAAAACTATCCGCAAGATTTCATATTTTCAAACTTATATGCGTGGTAAAGAAATGGATCCAGAACTGAAGACAATATATGATCACGCTGTTCGATTTCATGGTCATCCAGGTGTTTTCTTAGCTATAGGTATCCGCATGGGTCTGTTAGCCCTCAAATACTTAAATTCAAAAGGACATTTCGAAATAGAGGCCTTTATTCAAACACGGGAAAGACCTCCCTATCGATGTTTACTTGATGGAATTCAATTTTCGACGGGGTGCACAATTGGAAAGGGAAATCTTAGTGTTACGTACTCTGACGGGGATATCTTTGGAGTGTTTAAAACACAATCTGGAAAAAAAATTGAGATTAAGGTCGTCCCAGAATTTTTAGAACATATAAAGAAGCAAATTAGAGATTTGGATCGATTTAATATGCAGAATATTGCTGAACAAGTCTTAAAGATGAATGAAAAAGGGATATTCAATTTTAAGACTCACGAAAATAGCTTGCAACTAAAATAATTACTATGATGATAGCGCTTGAATGGTGATCACTTGGACAACAAGAATGTATGGCGCACTAAATTACATTCTCTGATTAGCAATATTCCCCTCATGCTATTTCTTGGCACTTTTTTAGCATTTCTTTTCTGTAATAGTGGAATTTATTGGTATTCGTCTAGTGAAAGAACAAGATATGCACAAATAAAGTCCATTGCAGAAGATAATGTCTTTTATGTTGATCGATTAATCCCTACGTTTCCTTATCCACAATATTGGGATCTTAGTTTATCACCCAATGGACATTATTATCCAAATAAGCCTCCAGGTCTCACATTTCTTGGCGTGCCCATCATCTCAATAACCTCGACACTTGGAATACCCTTTCCCCTCGAAGGATTTTATCTCATTTTGTTATCCTGTTTCTTTACATCAACAATCGTTGTTGTACTGTACTCGCTATGTATCAAAGAATTTGAAATGTCAGAAAAAATAAGTTTAGTTGTAAGCCTGATCTATGGTTTTGCAACCTTTGCCTTCCCCCACGCTGTCACTTTTTATGCTAATTCATTCTCTGCGTTGTTTGTGCTCTTAACCGTTTATTTTTTAATTGATCGAAATAAAGTTGATAGCGAAACAAAACAGATAACCCGATTACTTGTTTCAGGAATTTTCGCGGGGTATCTTCTTCTTTTAGACTATTCAAACTTGTTTCTATTTCTGCCGTTTCTCTTATATCTCCTTTTCATCAAAAACCGAAAGTATTCTTTCGTTTTCTTTATACCAGTAATATTTTGGCTATCAATCCTATTAACGTATCACTATATAGCTTTCGGAGACCCATTTGTTACTACATATACATATGCAGTACATACTAGAAATACCTTTGATTGGAACAATACTCGTCCAATTTATGTTGGTTTGTATACATTTCTATTTAGTCCCCGAAGAGGCCTTTTTGTTTATTCTCCAATTCTATTATTATCAATTTTTGGCTTTTACTTAATGTTCAAAGAAAAACAAGACAGAAAAGAAGGATTTCTTTTGCTTTCAAGTTTCTTGATCATTCTCTTCTTCTTTTCAGCACTAGCTTATCGAAGTGGTTGGATATTCGGATCCAGGCGTTTGGATCCGATATTACCTTTAATTTGTATCCCAATTGGACGAATTTTAGAAAATCCAAAAACTATCTTCTTTGGGAGGTTTCAGAACAGCCTTTTTTTTGAAAAGCACAGAGAATCGATTTTCCAAGTCATATTCGCTTCTTTATTTCTGATCAGTTTTTTAATAAATGGAATTGGCGCTATCACTGATGTTCATCCAACAACAAAAACGCTATATGATCATAACTTAGAGCTTTTGTTTTCTGGAAAACTATCAAGCCTTGTTTGGAACAGTTCACCTGTATTAGGATTGTTAATCGTCCTTCCGGCAATTGTACTGATCATATATGCTTTTTACAAGGCGGATTGGTGAATAAGATTTAAACATCATACTTCTATAGAAACTTTTTAGAATAAATAAATCAATGCTGAGCCAAACTTCTTGTATTATTTGTCAAAAATGAAAAAAAAAGGAAAGAGAACATGACATAAAAGTATTATAAAAATGGTGATCTATTGGATAACCAAAGCACATGGCGTATTAGGATGCGTTCCATTAAAGAGTCAAATTCTCTCAAACTGTTTCTTGGCACATTTTTAGTTTATCTTTTTTTCAATGATGGAATATATTGGGATTCTGCGAGTGAAAGAACAAGATATGTACAAATCAAAGCAATTGTAGAAGATAATGTTTTGTATATTGATCGTTTTGTACCAACATTTCTTAAGAATGATATGTGGGACCTTGTTCTTGCCCCTTCAGGGCATTTTTACCCAAATAAACCCCCAGGTCTCACATTTTTGGGTGTTCCAGTTCTTTATATTACCAAGGTGCTAGGGATTCCATATCCTCTAGATGGAATCCTTCTTATTTCATTAACATGTGTCTTTACATCTGCCACTGTTGCTCTCTTGTATTTACTTTGCATCAATACTTTAGGAATGTCAGACAAGACAGGTTTATTGGTAAGTTTAATATATGCCTTTGCAACCTTTGCCTTTCCTCATGCAGTCACCTTATATGCCAATTCCTTCTCTGCATTTTTTATCCTTTCAGCAGTCTATTTCTTAATTTCACGAAATAACGATGAGAATGTAAAAAACCAGATGATTCGATACTTACTTTCAGGAACTTTAGCGGGATATCTTCTCTTACTAGACTATTCAAATGTTGTATTATTTCTGCCCTTTATCGCTTATATTTTATTTAGCGAGAATCGACGACTTGTTCCTTTTTTTATTATACCTGCTATCCTTTGGTTGCTTGTTCTGTTAACATATCATTATATATGCTTTGGAAATCCTTTCGTCACAACATATACCTATGCAATATATCCTAAGAATGCATTTGATTGGGGGTATTCGCGTCCGCTATATCTAGGTTTACTCAGATTTCTATTGACACCTCGTCGTGGACTCTTCTTTTATTCATCTATATTATTATTGTCAATTCCAGGTTTCATTTTAATGATAAGGGATCCACAAGATAAAAAAGAAGGTCTTCTCTTCCTCTCTAGTTTTCTAATCATCCTGTTCTTTTTTTCTCCTCTTGCTTATTCGAGTGGATATGTTTTTGGATCAAGGCGTTTAGATCCAGTATTACCATTGCTTTGTATCCCAATAGGGAGAGTCTTGACTAACCCAAGTCAGATTTTTTTTGGCAAGTACTTGCAAAATAACTCAATAGTAAAAAAATATGGCATTTCTGTATTTTGGGCTGTTTTCGGTTTCCTATTCTTTGTTAGTATTGCAATAAATGGACTGGGTGCTATCACGAATGTTCATCCAACGAATGTGGAATATTTGGACTCTAATCTAAATCTGTTACTAGCAGGACAAATACATAGTTTTGTCTGGAGTATTTCGCCACTGCTAGGATTCGCTGTAATTCTTCCAGGAATAATACTAATTTGTTACGTGTTTTATGAAGTTTGCAAGAAATCAGGATCAACTTGAATCTAAGATCTCCTTAGGGAAAATGTTTTGTTTCGATATTTCAACGATTGGGATTGATCTCCGGTTTGGATCTATTAGCAGTTGGTTTGAAAAACTAATCTTTCCAGTCATTAAGTCATACACAACAAAGTTTTCATTAATTGCCTCAGGTAATTCAACATAGTAAAAAATCGTCTCCTTGAATCCTGGTTGGG
This sequence comes from Promethearchaeota archaeon, assembly GCA_048940375.1. Taxonomy (GTDB): domain Archaea; phylum Asgardarchaeota; class Sifarchaeia; order Borrarchaeales; family Borrarchaeaceae; genus Borrarchaeum. The sequence continues at coordinate 10,645 of JBHLOP010000007.1, forward strand.
ATTGGAAATATATATGCCTTCCATTAAAGTCTATATGCAAAAGTAAAGGCGCTCTCGAACTTACCATTGCTCTAATCATGTTATCAAGATCTGAAAATTCAACATACTTAACATATTTCATTTTATCTTCATTAGAATCTTCTTCAGTCATCTATTTCACCTATTATTCTCTTAAACGATTGTTACAGAAACTTAACATTCTTTTTCTTCCTAAAAAATAGTATAATAAGGCTTTTTATTGTAATCCTTCTATAAATACATACCTTTTATAAAGATCTCATGATGAAAATGATAATTAATAATTATGAATTTGGTCGTATCACGATAGATGAGAAGCATTTCACTCGTGATGTAATCATCTATCCTGATCGAATTGATGATAATTGGTGGAGAAAGGAAGGGCATAGACTTCATCTTGATGACCTTAAAGATGTCTTAACTAATCCACCAGAAATTCTTATTATTGGTACTGGGGCAAATGGTGTTATGAAAGTTCCAACTGATGTGACAGATCGTTTTAAATCATATGGAATCCGGGTAATTATCGAAAAAACTGCTCAAGCATGTAAAGAGTTTAATGAATTAGAAAAAAAGGAAAATGTCGTAGTTGCTTTACATTTAACCTGCTGATTCATCACCAGCTTATATACTGAAGTCCAATCCGTGAACTACAGTCAAACTGATCAGTCTAACTTTAAGTATTTAAATATTTGAGCAAATACAGATTTATCGGTCTAAATACAAATAAATCTTTAGATCTACTTTCTAATGGTAATTTCCTCTGCATTATATCCTTCAGCTTCTAGAAGTTCTGGAAGTTCATTACGCCAATCGCCTTGAAGTTCAATAACAAGTTCTTGATTAACTTCGGTTACTGTACCTCCACAACCTAGTGTCTTTTTCAATTTCTTCGCTATTTGTTTGAGCTTACTTTTAGAACTTCCAAAACCCGAAAGGAGAGTGACCTTTTTCCCATACTTGCGCCTATCTATACTAATTCTCAATGCTTGTTTTTCTTTATCTAACTCTGCGAGAATATCATCCATTTCAAATGCCAGTTCATTCACCTTGTTTCCTAGTGTAAACCGCCTTAATTAGTTTGAGTTTTGAAGTCATATTTCTATCTTTTGCCTTATAAGATTATCTTTTTTACGAATCTAGTCGCCAGTTAAGTTATAAGTCAAAATACGGTTTAGTTAACTGTATAGATGTGTTAATAACGTTTCTTTGATTCAAATCATATTCGTGATGGAAGAATATGGACACTACAGCAAAGCACAACGTTTTAGAAATACTTACTCTAAAAGAGGATTCTAGTTTTTATATTGTTGTTCAATCTTTACTTGCTTTGTTTGAATATCATCTTTGTAATTCTAAAAAACTTCAAATCATTTTTACTGAGTGGAAACTTCATTCCAAAGGAAAACTGCCCAAAAGAATGCCTCGCGCATGGAAAAAAATTATAAAAGACGTCGGCGTGAAGAAGGAAAGTAGGCAAAAAACACTTTTTTGTATTGAAACCTTACTTGTTATATTATTCAAATCCATTCTGGCGATCTTCTCGCAAAAATATAAATTATCTTTTTCTCAAATTTCTTTCGCTTCTGGAAAGCGATCTCTAAGTGATATCGTAGAATCCATTAACTTAATAGACACTCATCTTCTCCATAGTGAACCATACGAAAGGCAATTCAATTGGTGGTTTGGGCCTTTTGCAGAACTCATAAATGAAAAAAAGGTAAACGAAAGAATTCGAGCTCATTTAGAGAAAATGAATAATAGTATGGGTAATATACTGTTGTTCTTAGAAGAAATATCTTTATCTCAATATATTGACATCTTTGGTGAACTTTATCAACATATAATAGATAGACAGATCCGAAAAAACTTAGGAGAGTTTTATACGCCATTATCTGTAGTTAAAATCATTCTAGATAGTGTTGGTTATCTAAAAGGAAATCTGCTAAGTAAAAAGAGACTATTAGATCCCGCATGTGGAAGTGGAGTTTTTCTAAAAGAGGCTTTGAAACGATATATTTCAGATGTGAAAGAAGATGCTGAGCTATTAGGATGGTCTCAAGTTTTAGAAGAGTTATGTAATGGCTCAAAGATATTAGGTCTTGATATCAATCCTTTTTCTTGTCTTATGACAAAAATAAGGTTTGCACTCGAATTATTGCCTTATTATAAGAAAGCACTTCAAGAAAAGCCATCATTCGTACCTCCAAAAATCCCGATATTCTGTTCGGATTTTCTGACCGAATCAGGGCTTGATGATAATTCGTTTGATTACATTGTAGGAAATCCTCCTTATGTTGGTGTTACAGAAATATCAAAAGAAAAGAGAGAAACTTATCAGAAAAAATTTAAAACTGCAAAAGGACGTCTAAATTTATATATCCTCTTTATAGAACGATCTATCGATCTTTTAAAGTTTGATGGCATGCTTGGATTTCTTTTACCAACCGCCTTTATGGTATACAGCGGATATGGAAGGGCAATTCGTGAATATATCTTAGAAAAGTGTTATATCAAAAAAATGATCAACCTCGCATTATGTGAATCAGTATTTAAACAAGACGTTAGTGTAGGAGTTTATATCTTCCAAAAGACAAAAACAAAGAAAAAAATCGAACCGATAACTTCAGTTGTTCTCAAGACAAATGATCTGGAGTCGTTAAGTTCTACACTTTCTACAGAGAAAGAAACGCAAATGGGTATCGTAATGAGGTTCCCTCAATCTTTCTTTTCCCTTACGCAAGAAAACATCTTTTCTCCATTTTTAGGCAAAAAATATTATTCTATTATTAAAAAGATGGAAGATGGGAGAACTATATTGGGAGATCTTTTTAAAATTGAGCAATGCATACGAATTGGAAGTCCAGAGACACGAAAGTTAGTTCTAATCAATGAAGAACAATATGCATTTTTATCATCATTACAACAAAAACGCTATCGAAGAATTATTGATGGTTTAGATTTAGATCGATATAAAATTAACTGGAGACATAGATATCTCAAATATGAGCCAGAAACTGATTATGAAAGGCTTTATCTACCCAAAAAACCGTCAATTTTCGAGAGAAAAAAACTATTTTTTAGAAATACAAGCAAATTCCTAACAGTAGCTTATGATGGTGGGAATGATTCAAAATCTGACCAGGAGAAGTTTTTTTATGCGCTTAATACAGTTTATCTACTTTTTCTAAAGGATAAATATAACAATGATAATGTGGACTTTACAAAATACGCTTTGGCATATTTAAATTCTCCATTAGCCGAATTTTACTATCGTGCAATGTTCTGGGGTCTAGTGGTACCTGGAGGAAGTATAAAATATAGAGAAATCCTGAGATTTCTTCCATTTAAATTACCAGAAACCTCAACAGAAGAAAATTGTATTTATGAAATTGTTGACAGTGTTAACCAAATTCTTGAAGCTAACGCTAATGAATCTGATATCTATAACCACCACCTAAAGAGAATTAAAACATTATTATTTGCCCTGTACGATCTTAATCAATTTGAAATTGAACAAATCAACAGATTTTTGACAGATTTTTGTTTGTCTTGTCCTACTGAAATTAAATCTAAGAATTAAAAATAATGATTTATTTGAGTATTAAATGGTAGTGTGGGATCACCGCTCCATTCCTCCCACGAGCCATCATAAAGAGTTAGCTGAGGATACCCCAGCAATCGTAAAGTGAAATATAAATGCGCCGCACGAACGCCTGTACGACAATAAACTACAACAAGTTTCTCCTTTGTAATTCCTTGACTCTCAAACAATCTTTTCAATTGCTGTTCATTTTTCCATACTTTGACGTATACACCCGTTAAACTATTAGCCCACTCGTTGTTTACAGCACCTGGGATATGTCCTTCTCTATATTCCGCAGATGAGCGAGCGTCGACTAATATGATCTCCGAATTGTGAAGATTATCAACTATCCACTCTTTTGTAACTCTAAGTTCCGATTTAACTTCTGGGGATGCATAATTTGACGAAGGGAATGTTGGAACTTGTTGTGACGTTGGAAGTCCCTCAATCACCCATTTATTGAATTGACCATTAAGTATACGAACATTTTCGTGATCGTAATACTCTAATACCCAAAATGCCCATGCGGCATTTAAACCACCAGATTCATCATACAGAATTACAATTGTTTCTTTAGTTATTCCTAATTCGATTAGAACTTCATTTAGCTGATCTTGAGAAATAACTTGGGTAATCCCATTGTTTTTGATTCGAAGAGTCTCAATATCTAAATACACTGCATTAGGAATGTGCGATTCAAGATATTTTGAATATGGTCGTACATCAATAATGCGAATCTCTGAATCATCAAAATGATTATTGAGCCAATTTGTTTCCACAAGAATGTTTCCATTAGTATATTGAGTGGAGGAAGGAGGAAAAAGGCTAAAAACGCTTACAGAAGCAATAATAGCCACAATCGTTGTGACAATGATTATTTTGACAGTTCTTCTCATTCGAACTCACAAATGGCGTATCTTAGAGTATATCTTACTCATATTAAGGTTTCAAAGAAAAACCTTTAGAATATGATTTAGCAAAGAATACTGATTTAAGCAAAAATTTTGAGAAATAAAAAAGAGAAAGTGAATTTTTCACTTGTATCAGTGTTTTTTTTTATTTTAGCAGCTTGCTCCGCATTTGCATGCAGTTGCTGTTTTCTTTCTCATCTTTTTCAAAATAATCACCAAAAAAGACTTTGATTTGTTTTTCGTATCTATAGGACCAGTTCCTTAAAAAGATTTCTAAGCTTGCATCACTAGGCTTCTTTTTTAATATTACTGATTGTAAGATTGCGTAATACTCCAAGGTATTTTCATAAACTAATAAGTTGAATATTACGTACCGATGAATCGGTAATACTTATCACTAATTGAAAAATATGAAGTAAATTGATGGAATATTCTTTTTTATTTAATATTGAAAACAATCCTTTCAATTCGAAACAACAAAATTAAAAAGAAAATTCCTGATACTAGGAAACGTGAAACAACTAAGGAGGATAATAAATGAAATTATTTCACTATGATGAAATAGAATTAGAAAAAGCAGAAGCCGGTGCAAAGGATACTTACGTTCGCTGGCTGATTACACGTAAAGATGGTGCAAAAAAGTTTGCAATGCGACTATTTGAATTGGAACCAGGGGGACACTCACCTTTCCATGAACACGATTGGGAACATGAAGTGTTCATCATAGAAGGTAAAGGTACTGCAACATTTCCAGATGGAGAAAAAAAACCTTTAAAACCATGGGACGTTGTATGGATTCCAGAAAATGAAAAACATAACTTTAGTGCTGGAGAGAATGGTCTTAAATTTATTTGCTTGATTCCTTATGTTAAAAGACCTCTCGGATGATTAAACACTTAAAGTCTTTCATCATATCAATATTTTTCCTTTTCTTTTAAGCTCAATGCTGAGATATTATCAATAAAATCAAATTTCACTTTTTTCAATCAACGACGAGTGTCATAATTTTCAAGAGCAATTAATTTATAACGAAGAAGTCGCTGAAGTATTGGAAACAATTCAAAAGAGGACGTGTTGAAATCTTTTGAAAGTTCATCTAATGAAAAATCTCCCTCAAGGAGTCGTGAAACAATCTCCTCCCTTAGATCCAAATTAATAAAAGGATAATAATCGAGAAATCCTTGTTGATCTGAGATATAAACAGGTTTCATAATTGCTTGTGTTTGAATGATCTGATTATTCTCACTCTTTTCATCTGTGTGAAGTACTGAATCAAGAAATTCATATAGCGCTTTAAAATCTTCTCCGATTATTTGACCTGTATTTTTAATTCGTTGAATTAATTTTTTAATTCTTTGAACTAACGGTTCGATTTCTTTAAAGAAAAACCATTCGAACTCAGATTCAACAAAAACGGATATCGTTGCAGGTATTTGCTTTTCCATTCCATTTTCTTCAAAGGGGTAAAGAAAATAGTAAATGAGGACTGTAAGTTCTGGTAATTGCAGTATAGAAGCTCCTTCATAGTCTACAGAAAGATCTAATGCCGAAAAAACGAGAGTTGCTGCTTTAATTGTAATCGTATAAATTAACCTCTCATCTAACGTTTGGGGGTAAGCATATATCGGCTTTAGATCTCCTTTCATTTCTGAATGTGTGAAAATAATGCCACGCGTCATTTTTGTTGAAGCTCTCTATTCTGTTCTTATTATCAATCTTCTTTTGATATCACGCAAAAACTTACAAAGAATAATTTCATTTATTTAAAACATTCATCTGTTTTTTAGAGTTATGATACGTACATCTTAGCAATATATTGCAGGTTTTTTGTAAATTTTATATTTTGATGACTATTGAAAGTTGTTACTACTAATCTTTTGCACAGATTCATGTTTAGTAAAATGTCATTTTTCTTACTTTTATAATTTTTCAATCTATTAAGTGTTTTTTTAGTCTAGAACTCGTATGCAAGTTACGAAAATGTCAAAATGCGCAAATTGGGCCGATTAAGAACTCGATAAAATTAAAAAAATAAAAAGTGGTTGGAAAGAGTTTATCGCATTCTAAGAATTTCAGCAGTATTTTTCTTCGCAATCGTCCGAGAAGGAATCCACGCACCTATGGCACCGATTATGATTGAAGCGATGATTACTAGAGCCAGTTCAAGCCATGGAATATACAACGGAAGTGGTTGTTCAGTGAATATGGACTGTTGCGCAATTAATGCAAGCCCCGTGAAATATCCAACGAACATGCCAGACAGCCCCGCAGCCATCGTGAGTATAATTGACTCAAACATAAAGATGTTTGTAATGTGTTTGCGTTTGAGCCCTACGCTTTTCATAATCCCGATTTCGCGAATACTCTCTTGAATTGTGGTATAACAACTTGCTGTGAGTCCAAAAAGCGCGATAATCATACCAAATCCAAGTGCTATTGTAAAGAACAATTGTAAGGTGAGAAGACCTTGCTGAACATCTTCTATTCTTTCCACGGTGACCAAGACATTTAATTTATCCTTAGCTGAATATTCAAGTCTAAGGATTCTAGCAACATTCCTTGAAACATCTGAACTGGTCGTTTGTATTAATAATCTATCTACTGGTTCTACATAATCTTTTAGTTCCTCTTTATCGGTTCTGTCGATGTCTTGATCTTCATAGAGATGAAAGATCAACGCGTAGGTAGTTTGAGATACCAAGACGTCACTGAAACCTGACTCTCTTTCTTGAAAGCCTGGAAAGGCAGGCATATCTGATGCAAGCGCGACAACACGCAGTTCTGTGGTAAAAACATCTCTTCCACTGGCAAGATTTCTAGTGACTCTAATGCGCACCGAATCTCCAACATGAACCTGAAGACGTTTTGCTGCACCTTCTGATATAATTGTAGCATTTTCTACCTCGTTAATCGTTTTAAAGGCTGATGCGTCTCCTTCAGTAAATCTTGCAATGTCGAAGAACGTTACGTTAGGAAAGTTGGGATCTACTGCATATACACTTGCACTCACTGTTTCAAATAATATCAAATCACCCATTGTTACTGATGAAGATCCATTTGGATGGTTTTCTGGACTTACCCGTGTAATGCCGGTCACACCATCTATCTCTTCAATGTCTGGGACAAGTTCTGTATCGTTTATCCAGATTGGGATATCACTGCTTGTTGTACTGGGTCCAAATCCTCCCCCGAATCCTGCGCCTTGTACAGTACTTGTGGTTGAGACCAGAGCTAAATCCGTTCCAATATTCGCTCGTACACTATCCACATTATATAGTGTCTGTACCGTAAGCATCGTTGAAAGGAATAAGATGAATGCAATTGACACTGAATACATGATTGCTGTTAAGGTATTTCTTCTCCGATGTTTCTTAAGGTACATTCCAACAACGTCATTAATTCGGCGAGTAAAAGGTCGAACTATTCGTACAAGTACCCTTTCTACGCTAGGCACTAGTCCTCCTAGACCAATCATGTCAAATCCTACTAATAGAGCAAGAATTAAAGAAAGGAATATATACGCAATCACTGATAAATCCCCTGTAATGAAAGCAGTAGGAAATATGAAGAAAACAAAACCTGATACACCTGAAATAATAAGTCCATAAGTGATTAAACTGCGGCTGATGCCTCTTTCCTTCCTTGTATATTGCTTGCTCGGGCTCCCCCGCATAGGCGTTAGGGAATCGACAATATTTACCTGAGTAACTTTCATTGCTGGATAAATCGAACTGACCAAACCAACTGAAATTCCTGCGACTACGCTTATTGCTATTGTCATGGGTGAGACAATAATTTGCAATGTCGTTGCCCCAACAAGAAATTGCAATCTCCCCGTAGTTAATATGTAGAGGAGTCCTATACTCAATAAAAATCCAAGAGCGACCCCGATAATTGTGCCACCGATGGCGATAATCACCGCTTCTAATATCACAAGGCGATATATGTGTGTTTTCTTCGCTCCGATTGCCATAAAGAGCCCGAAATCATGTGTCTTTTCTTCAACCGAAATGGTGAGTAAACTATACATCAGGACACATGATATGACCAAAGAAATTATCGCTACCATTCCAAGGATGATTCTTATGAAGACTCCTTGCTGATCGAGTCGCTGTAATTCTTCAGTAATCGGTAATTCTACGTTGTAATTTAGGCCCACTGCATCTTGTATTCGTGTGCCTAATTTGACCGCTCTTTCAACTGTCGCATCAATTTCACGAATATCGTATAAAAATTCTCTGCCTTCAAAAATTCCTACCAGTTCGGTAACGTATTTGCTTGACCTTAAAAGATCTCTTGCGGACCATAGTCCGACTATCATTGCGTTATCATCAGAATTTGCCAAACGATTTTCATTTTCGATTATTGCGCTGATTTCAAATTCTTGAATCTTTCGACCGCCATTATCAGTGTTCCACTCCAATGTATGAAACTTAAGTGTATCACCGACTCCCACACCTAGAAGATCTGCTGTTCTTGGTTGTATAAACACCTTTTTGCCTTCTAGATCGAATTCGCCCTCAAGTATACGAAACTGTCCAATTCCGAGTTCTTGTTCTCTGTCAACATCCATACCGATCAGTTCAAGGTCGATTTTCCTAGCCTCAACACCTTGCTTAACTGTTTCAACCTCTACAAGAGCCCTAAGGCGAGGTGAAACGCCCTGAACCCCTTCTACATATTCTGCCGAACCACGTGGCTCTGCTTCTAGGAATATAAAGTCGTTATAACCTGGATTAATTTTATCATCCGTATTTCGAGTTATCATAAAGTCGATAATGCCTTCATTTTGTTCGGCCTGATCGATGTAAGAATAACTGTATGAATCTACTGTAGCATTCATACCTGTAAGTAACGCAACTGAGACAATAATACCTAATATACCCAGAATAGTACGTGCTTTTTTACGACGCATTCCAGTGAACAAGTATCGTAAATAGCTCATTGTTATATCCTCTTACTAGTTAGTTTTTTTGGTCTTGTTATTGACTTCTTCGTTTAGAACTTTTCCATCGAGCATATTAATTACACGATCTGCATAGGCGGCCATTTCGGGGTCGTGAGTGACCATAACTAATGTTTCTCCCTTGTCATGAATCGAGGCGAGTAGTTCCATGACCATCCTTCCATTTTTGGAGTCTAGATCACCAGTTGGTTCATCCAAAAAGAGGATCGGAGGATTGTTTGCAAGGGATCTAGCAACAGCTATTCGTTGTTGCTCTCCTCCACTTAATTCGGAGGGCAGATGTTTTGCACGAGCTTCAAGGCCTACCATTCGTAATAATTCTAAAGCCCGCTCTTGCCTTTTCTTTTTTGGTATCTTCAGGAAAGTCATGGGCATCTCTACGTTTTCCAAGGCATTAAGTAATTCAAAAAGCTGAAATGTTTGGAAAACTAGGCCAATTTTCCGTAGACGAATTTCAGCCAATTCATCGTCGCTGAGTGCTGCAATATTTTGTCCATCAATAAAAATGTCGCCCATAGTAGGTGTGTCTATAGCGGCTAAGCAATTTATCAAAGTTGACTTGCCTGAACCACTAGGGCCCATTATAGCTATAAATTCTCCTTTTTTCACTTCTAAATCTATTCCACGAACCGCCTGAACGGCAAGTGGACCTGAGACGTATGTTTTGTGAAGATTGATTGTCTTTAAGATCGTCGAATTTTCTTTATTCAACTTTCATACCTCTTCTAAATTGGAGTTGGTGAAAGAATTATCAGCAAATAAATCTTTCTTTCAAACCATTTTTTTCTTCATGCATTTTCATGCTTTTTTAGGAAATCTAACAATTTTTCTCGTAGCATAACATATTCTGTGTTTTGGTTTAGGAGATAAAGGGTCATGAGTGAGAAGGAGTCTTTTATTATCGAAGGATCTTTATTTTTTAAGATTTCGGGATTTTTTGGTGAAATCTCTTCTTTTAATTTATTTTCAAGGTTGATGAATGCTTTTATATGCTCTGATGCTGCGATATAATTTTCAGGATCAATATTGATATTATAAGCTCTTAACGTGTCTATTAAACCTGTTACACGGCTTTCGAGCCATTGAGTAACATCTCTATGAGTCTCATCTTTGCCTGTTAATACACTAAAATCAACTCTAAAATCTCTGGCTACTGCTCGGTAAAATTTCATAACTATATTTTTTTCGACTTCTGTACGTGTTTCTTCAACAAGTCCTGCCTCCTGCAAGACTTTTATATGATGGTATACCGTGCCTGGATTAATCTTCTCTTCTGTCATCTCTATCAACATGTGTGTCAGTTGTTGCACTGTATATTCTTGGACAATAAGAAGCTGCAGTATTTTTGATCTCCATTTATTGAGGAGTGCTTTCAAAACTTTCACATTTCTTAACACCACGACCTGTTTCATTTAGAAACTACTCCTACGCACTTTTTTAGAACAAACTAATTGGTGACTCCTCTTCTGAAACCTGGTTCTTTTTTGGAATTTTGTAATCGTAGTAAAGTTTTGTGAAGGTGATTGACATCATCGGGAACAGCACAAAAAGGGAACAAATAAATGGTATCACTGCTGGAATAGCTAGAGTGAAAACAGGTATGAATCTATGTGTCAAAATAGCGTTTCTGGTCGTTAATGCCAAAGTTGGGCTAAGAAGTAATAAGTATAGTATTGTAAAGAATCCAAACACTCCCAAAACAATTTTTGGATCTTTTCGGAAGATATTTAAGCTTGTTTTAATTGATTCAAGAGCATTTGACTTATCAATGACAGCAGCAGGTATTGAGATTACAAACGGAGCTAATAGGAAAAATATAATTATAAAAATGATAATAGCAAGACCTCTTAAAAGTTCAAATTTTGTGCCGAGGCCCAAAAGGAGGCGCATTAGTGTCAATGGAACAAAGGTTATGACTACGATTACGAGACCAACTCCTATAAAACTTAAACCATGTTTTCTAACATAATAGATCGTATTTTCTGCCCTTGTATCTTCGAATTCTATGAGTTCTTTTCCCAGTCCACAGAAACTTCCCATAACCACGCTGTAGAAGATTGTGCCAATTATTGCCATTACTGAAGCGAATATTGGGTTTAAGAAGGATGGCGAAGTTTCTCTCGCGATTCCAAGATAATTCGCTGTAGCCATCGCAGGAATACTTAAGATCGCTAAGGCAACAAACAACAAGATCTCTGATAGAATGAAGCTTAGCCATCCTTGTTTCCAAATTCTAAAGCTTTCTTTTAGCAGCTCTGTTATTGAGGTCGTTGTCATATCATCAATAACCTCCATGGAGTCTCCTAGTAAGATTTGTTTACATTTGATTTTTAAAAAAAGTTTTCGTACGCTGGTACACTGTCTTAATCCTTTCTAATGCTGTCTTCTCACTAATCTTTTAATCTCCATTTCTCTTAATTTTTTATAAATAGATCATACGTTTGAAATAATTCAAACGTTCAATGAATTTCAAAGTATAAAAATCTTTTCCTGAAAAAAAGATAAACAATCAAACCTTTTAGTGAAATAGTGATGTAATCTTTCACGTTTTTTCATATTTCCGCAGAAAAGAGATCAGTTTTTCTCGCGCATTGGTTAAGTCATTGTTTTGATTTTGATGGTACATCTCCATGAGGGATGAAATATCTTCACGTATTGAGGGCGCTATATTATTCAAGAGTTCAGGACTTGTAGGTGAGATCTCTTCCTTTATCTTGTTTTCAAGGTTAACGAATTTTGTTAAATACTGTACAGCATCAGGAAATTTTTCTTTTGGAATTACAATATTATACGCTTGTAAACCAGTAATTATGCTTTCTACACGGCTTTTGACCCATTTGGTAACCTCTTCATCAGCCTCGTCAGTGATTATACTAAAATCAACCTTGAACTGCCTCGCTACCGCACGGTAAAACCGCATCATAATATTCTTTTCCATTTCTGTACGAGTTTCTTCAACGAGCCCAGCTTCCTGTAAACCTTTTACATGATAATATGCTGATCCGGCAGATGTTTCTAACTTGTTTGCCAATTGTTGAACTGCAAGTTCTTCGTTGATGAGAAGTTGTAAGATCTTCGATCGGATCGGTGATATAAGTGATTTCAGAACTTCCTTATCTCTTACAACCATAGTTTGCTGCATTCCAGATTTCACCTAAGTCGCTTTTTTGAATTAGATCGGTTTCAAAATATCTTCGTTAAAGTAGCCTTATTGGCAGATCTTCTTCAGAAACCTCCTCCTTCATGGGGATCTTGTAATCGTAGTAAAGTTTTGTGAAGGTGATACACATTACAGGAAGAATTACAAAAATACAAACAAAGAATGCTATAACAGCAAATGTGCCAAGAACTCCAGCTAATATCACAGTAAAGGGTGATTGAACAAATCCGATTATTAAACCTAAGATAGGGAGCACAAGTAAAGCAACGAAAATGACAATAAATGACGCTAGCAATACTGATATCGTCTTTGGATTCCTTCTG
>JBHLOP010000149.1:0-5446 GCA_048940375.1 Promethearchaeota archaeon
TGCAATACGATCCATTAAGGAACATACCCTTATCTCTTGACATCTGTGTGTATTTTCCCAAGCAACCGTTCTTCATAATCGATTACAGATTAAAAAACACCTCCAAAGAATTGTCTCTTGCTGATCTGTCTCTTTATTGGCTCATAGACCTTGATGTTGAGGGCAAAGAGAGTTACAAAGATAATTTTGCACGATATGAGGACGATATAATCTACCAATACCATTCGGATTCTAATGTTCACGCAGGCTTCTGTAGCACAATTAAATCATCACGGTATGAATGTAATAGTCCATATGCACTCCGAATCAAATCTCATCACCTTAACTTAAGTAATATCAATTCTAGAGGCCCCGCTGACTGCTCAATTGGGCTACAATGGGATTATGAACAACTACTACCGAAGCAAATAATCAACTTACCGGTAGTTTTTGCGGCAGGTATGGATGAGAAACATTTTCGCTCGAATATGGAGCAAGGTATTGCACTTTTGAGAAAAATAAAAAGTACAAATGATTCCTCCTCTTAAAAAATCTTGAGTTGGAAGATGGGCGGTAAAAGCGACCGCCAAGAGATTCATAAATCACATTTAGGAGAAATAAAAATGGAAATTGAAGGTTATATGTTTCCTGAAGATCTTTATTATTCCGATCAATTCCTATGGGTTCGCATAGAAAGTGATAATTTGGCGATAATCGGGCTTAATGAACTTGCGGTAAAAGCGGTAAAGGAATTTGCGCTAATAGAGATTTTTTTTCCAGCAGGATATGAAATAGTTGCTGGGAAGCCAGTAGGCGCATCGGATTCATGGAAGGGTTCATTAACGCTGTATTCTCCCATTTCTGGTAAAATAGTAGAAGTAAATCAAGAGGTGGAATATGATCCTCGGTTAGTCATAACGGATCCGTATGGAGCAGGATGGTTTTTTAAAGTCTCACCTACTAATTTGCTTGCAGAAAAGGAAGCATTGATGAAGGGTGGGAGCCCTGAACTCGTTAAATGGGTGAAGAATACTATAACAAAGATCGTCTAACAATTCTTTCCCGAATGCTAGTCATAATTACTTCTTATAGCAGCTCACGATAGGGGATATTTGTTAAGAAGTTCATCTAATCGTTTTACAGTCGTTTTAATATCTGTTTCTTCTACTCCAATACTAGCGTTTATTGTAAGATATTGAGTAGGATATTCATCATAACATGTGCCAAAGGTTGAATCTAACTTAGGTAAACCACGTGGTCCTGTAACTCGTGAAGCATACAATTTAGCCCCTATTTCATGTGCAATTCTTGGATTTGTAATTGTCATTGCAGTCGCAATCGGATTATCAACTTCAAGCAAGCGTTCTCCATGTTTTTTGCACAACTTTTCCATTAGATCCATCAACAAATTGTAGTTTCGCTCCCTTTGCTGTATTAATTCTTTATATCGATTCTCTCCTAAAGAAAGAACTGCTGCCAAAAATTGAACGATTGGTGCAGCGGTTGCTCGCCCTGCGTATGAATTTGCAACTTTTATCAAAAAATTCTCATCTGGACTTGCAATAATCGATCCTCCAATTGGGCACAAAAAGTTCTTGTCAGTTGATTGAATTATCGCATCGACGCGCCCTTTAAAAATCGCGCTTCTAATCATCTTCATAATTTTAGGTGATTGGACGCCATATGCATTGTTCACTATATGCGGAATCCCTTTTTCTTTGGCAATTCGTGCAATTGCAATTACATCATCTGCCTGTCTAGGAGGGAAAAAGGTTGTTGTCGTTAAAATCGCCGCAGTTTGTCCATCTATTGCAGCTTCAACATCGCTCGGATCAGAAACAACAGCGTCACCATTTAACTTACAAGGTATAATTTTTGGACTCAGGTTAACAAGTGAAATGGCATTTAAAGGAGATTTATGATCTATTCGGGGATATATGACCTCTAAACCTCCTGTAAGATCCCTTGCCACTTTTAATGTGAGGGCAATACTCATTCCAGTCGCTAGTGGAATGACATATGCTCTTTTAATGTTTTCTAAGCCGAATTTTTTTAGAACGTCCTCTGCAAGTAGGTTAGCGATCTGATACATTAAAGATGCGCCTGTAGCTTTTGGCTGAGGTGCTATTAGGACACCACTTCTCCCTATTCCATGATTAAACCCCGCAGCTAATTCCGACACTAAAGGCGACGCAATTCTCGCTTCTCGCTCGCCAATACGTGCAGCTTTCGGATCCTTGTCTGTATCCATAGCTGATAGAATTTTTAGTAAAAAGCGAATGGTCTCGTCACTCCATCCCTGTTTTGGAAGTTTTCTTTGCTCAAAAAGTCTTTTTATGGGCTTTAATAACACTTCTTCTAAAACGATAAGACCGCGATCCAGCATATGTTCTGGGATTAATCCTAAAAGAAGTTCTTTTGGTAAATTCACTGGAACCCCCTACTATATGTTATATGGTATTGTTAGATGGTTTTCTTGCTCTTCAAATCAAGATATAGTTCATTATAGTTCATTGTAGTTTATAAGATAAACCTTTTAAACTTAAACTGTAGAACTCCATTCGAAGAACAAAAATACATGATTTAGCAACGAAACTTTCATCTTAACTTCTTAAGAAAAAGATTTAAAAGCTTCCCTTTGTCGTTTATAGACAATTATTTTGACGAAAAATTAGAATCTTATCATAAAATCGATGCTAAGAGAGTGAGCTGAAATGACTGTTGAAGTTGAACTTAAAGTTGGTCCATTTACTGATTTAAAAACTGATGTGATTGATAAAGGAATGTGTACAGGTTGTGGTAGTTGCGTATCAGTCTGCCCAACACAAGTCATCAAATTTGTTGATGATATTCCAACGCTTCAAGAAATTCCTGGAGAGATACCTGAAGGGGAACCACCTTTAGGCAAGTGTATCGAATGTAAACTCTGTTATTTTGTTTGTCCTGTCACAGAGTCACTTGAGCCGCGTATGCAAGAATTGTTTGGTACTGAGGATGTTTTTGGCACTTATTTAAATCTCTATAAAGCTAAAACTGAAGTGCCAGAGATCGCCGAAGTTGCTCAGGATGGAGGTATTGTTTCAACCATCATAGCATATGCATTTCAAAAGGGTCTCATCGATGGGGCAATTGTCTCAGTAATAAATGAAGATAACCCATGGGCTCCCGAGCCAAAAATTATCACTTCGTATGAGGAATTGCTGAAATCTGCCGGCACGCGTTACTCACTCAGTCCCAATATTGCTTCTCTTGCTCAATATAGGGAGGCTGTTGAAGAGTTATTGGCACAACGCCCTGTAGGCGAAGATTGGCTTCGTTTAGCTTTTGTTGGAACACCTTGTCAAGCACTTGGTGTGAGAAAAATGCAAAATGCAATAGAAGGCGCAGAGATTCGCCCTGCAAATCTTATTACATTGAATATTGGGCTATTCTGTATGGAAAACTTCGATGCAGCGAAATTACACCAACTTATTCAGGAAAAAACAGGTCTGAAAGTTGATCAGATACGCAAGATGGATATCAAAAAGGGCGCCTTGCATGTTTTCCCAATAGGCAAAGAGGAAGCAAAAACTATCCCCTTAGAGGAAACTACTGAAGCTGTCAGAAACGGTTGCCATTCATGCGAAGACTTGACGAGTTGGTATGCCGATATAAGTGTTGGAAGCATAGGCACGCCTGGTGGATGGTCTACAGTCTTTATCCGTACACAAAAAGGCAAAGATATTTTTGAAGGCGCTGTTCGGGCGAAAATGATTACTAAAGGTTCTCTTACAGAAAAAGGCGAAAATCTATTGCGCCGATTAACAGGTAAGAAACAAGAAACTGGCAAAAAATACAAGGAATCCCATTCCTGATTATTTTTATTATTCAGAAATCAAGATAAAAATGAAGTGGCTAACATGAGTGAAGAAGAACCGAGAATTGGCGTGTATATTTGTCACTGCGGAAAAAATATTGCAGGAACGGTCGATAGTGAATCCGTTGCTGAATATACTGCAAAATTACCGAATGTTGTGACTGCCAAGGATTATTTGTATACGTGTTCTGAACCTGGACAAAATATGATTCGGGATGATATCAAGGATCTTGGAATAAATCGCGTTGTTGTTGCGGCTTGTAGTCCAAAAATGCATGAAAATACCTTTAGAAAAACGATTACAGATTCTGGTCTAAATCCTTATGTCCTTGAGATTGCAAATATCAGAGAGCAGTGTAGCTGGTGTCATATGAATGAAAAAGAAAAAGCCACCGAGAAAGCAAAGGATTTAGTACGTATGGCTGTGTTTAGAGCCCGCGACCTTGAACCACTAGAAAAGATGACTATACCTGTGGATAAATCCGCGTTAGTTATTGGCGGTGGAATCGCAGGAATCGAGGCAGCGTTAGATATGGCTGATGCAGGTCTAAAGGTCTACTTAGTTGAGCGGGAAGTCAGCATTGGAGGAAAAATGGCACAATTGGATAAGACATTCCCAACCCTCGATTGTTCTGCTTGTATCCTAACGCCAAAAATGGTGTCAGCATCTCGCCATCCTAATATCACACTTCTCACCTATTCCGAGGTTAAGAATGTAGATGGATATGTCGGAAATTTCACAGTAACTGTTGAGAAAAAACCTCGCTATGTTGACATAGAAGCGTGTACTGGCTGTGGTGAATGCTCCATTGTATGTCCAGTTAGAATCCCTAACGAATTTGATATGAACCGCGGCAAAAGAGCGGCTATTGACGTCCCGTTTCCTCAAGCAGTCCCGCTCAAGTACGCGATTGATTCTGAGCACTGTCTTTACTTTAAAAACAAACTATGCACCACATGTAAACAATTATGTCCTAAAAATGCAGTAGATTACGATCAAGAGCCAGAAATACTTGAATTAACTGTCGGTTCAATAGTAGTCGCCACCGGTTGCGATACATTTGATGCTTCTAAGATCCCAGAACTAGGATATGGACGATATCCTAATGTCATTACAAATATGGACTTTGAACGGATAGTCAATGCAGGTGGTCCGACGGAGGGCCACATTTTAAGACCTTCCGACAACAAAGCTCCACGGAGCGTAGCTTTTATCCAATGTGTAGGCGCAAGGGACGAAGAAAACGAGTTATATTGCTGTAGATACGGGTGCATGGCTGCAATGAAGCAAGCGTACTTATTAAAGGAGAAACTTGGACCTGACACAGATGTTTACATCTGTTACATTGATCTCCGCTCCTTTGGTAAAGGATACGAAGAATTTTATCGAAAAGTAAGGAACATGGGTGTCAAATTCATCAGAGGACAACCATCTGAGATCTTACAAAACCCAGACGGATCACTAGTCTTCAATGTATATGATTCTAACATAGCTCGTCATATGGAAATAACTGTTGATATGGCTGTTCTTACCCTCGCATTAACACCACCTAAAGGAATTGATGAACTCCAACAAATCTTACGAATCTCAAGAGGCGCCGATGGTTACTT
>JBHLOP010000150.1:0-5440 GCA_048940375.1 Promethearchaeota archaeon
GTTGACTTTGTTAAAAAGGTAGCAGCACTCTCTACAGTTCAAATTGATGTGGAGTCTGCAAAACGATATGGTATCACTTATGTAAATGAGAAGGGCGAGAAGGTCTATCCTATTATTACTCATAGTTCACCGTCTGGTGCAGTTGAACGAGTTGTATACGCATTATTAGAGGGTGCAGCAATCGATCAAAAAAAAGGGAAAACTCCCATGTTTCCTTTATGGTTGTCACCTACTCAAGTGAGAGTCATTCCTATCACAGATCGTCATGTTTCCTATTGTGAAAAAATAATGCAAGAAGTAGAACGTGCTAAAATCAGAGTTGACTTAGATGATCGAGATGAAACTTTAAGTAAAAAGATTCGACAAGCAGAGCGAGAATGGATTCCCTATATAATTGTTATTGGTGATAAAGAAATAGAAAACAATACTATTTCTGTCCGAACAAGGGCTGACGGAGAATCACGAAATGACATCCGTCTCGATGATATACTCAATGAAATCACTGATCTAATAAAGGAAATGATATTTGTCCCATTATCTCCATCATTAAAACGGCTTTCTAGGAGACCTACTTTCGTTTCTATGTAGTTTCTACGTTCATTTCTCTTATAGTAAAGTGCGAGTTTCTTTGGGGGAGAGGCAGTTCATAGACAAAAGAAAAAGAAACAAAACAGTCAAAATCCCGCTTCTAGAAGCCGGTGACTTTAGAGCGGGATAATCGACTATATGACGTTGTAGGGATATATTCTAATATACAACTGCTTATGCACCTCTAAATGCTTCGATGGTAGCCAGTGCAAATTCTTCAGCATCTTTTTCTTTAATTGCTTTTTTCGCCTCTAGAGTTTTTATGCCGTCTTGAATCGTTGATTCTATCGTTTTCTCCTTAATGAAGTTATTGGCATTTATGATTCGCTCGATATTATCTCGTAGGCTCTTGTTTTTACTTAATGCTTCTTCAATTCTCTTCTTGATATATTCATTAAATGATGCGTAAATCACAGAATGTAACTTTTTATCACCAATGTCAATACCGATTTCTTTCTTATCCTTCAGTGAAGCAATGGCGGGAATAACAATAAATCGTGTTTCTTGTTTCTCATTAGAATATTTAGTGATATAAAGTGGCAAATATGTTGCATTAATCTCTTGATACATCGGCGCAACTGTTTCCGGTATTAAAAATTTCTTGGGTATGGCATTTTCTTCAAGAAGTTTCTTTTTTTGTTCATCGATTTTAGTGAATATTTCTTTGACTAAATTCTCAATTGTTTTTTGAAACTCTTTCAGCTCATTTATTTTTTTATCGCGTTCAGCTTCTTTGTCTTTGATTCGCTTATTTTGATTTGCAATCTCTTCTTCAGTATTTTTTATAATTGCTTTTTTCTTCGCCTCGGCATCGTCTATTAACTTTCTCCAATCCTCTTTTAAATTATAGATGTCTTTCTCCGTCGCTTTAAGTGATTCCCCAATTGAATCGATTTGACTTTTAATGTAATTAATAGCACCACCAGCTAAATCAAAGGCTAACTCTGGCTCTTTACCAGGAGGAATTTTACTTTCTATATAATCTTCGACAGCCTTTTGTGCATTTGAAAAGGATGTTTGGACGGGATCAAATGTAGTACGAAGTTTTTTTACGATACGTTTACCTTCCTCTTCTTTTATTATATCTGTGTTTTTTAGATCTTCATCTTTTTTCATCTTCAAACGGACTACTTCTTGATCGACATCCTGCTTCAGTTTTGTTAAAGTATCAGAATAAGTCGACAATGTTTCTCTCGTTTTATCGTCTAATTTTTTGAAGTGAATACTCGTATTTTTTTCAATTGTCTTCTTTATTTCATCAAATTTCTTTATGTCATTATCTCTATCTACCATTAGTTCATCAAAATTTGCCGCAATTGTTCTTGCATCATCTTTAGAAATCTCAGGTTCTAGTATCGCTACTTTTATTTCTAAAGGGCGTTTCTTTTCGATATTTTTCTTATGTGTTGCAATATTTTGTGCTAACTCCGGTTCCACTAATGCAGTAATGGGCACGCTTTGTGTTGGAAGACTCGTCAGAAGTTCAATAGTTCTTTTTAGGGAATTTACATAATCTGTCGCAGTCTCACCACTAGATAGAATATTATCAAGTTCTTCAGGTTTAGGTACTTGACTAAATGTGAGTTTCTGCTCAGATAATCCTTGTCCATCAGCGATTACTGATCCTTCTTTAGTTTTCATAAACCAATAAGGCCACCCAATTTTTGAAAAAAGCATAATAAATTCTTCTGGCGTTTTCCTAATTAGACCTCCACCTTTTTCTCGATTTACTTCAGCAATCATAAATGCGACTGCCAATTCGACATCAAGAGATGTTGTAGGATCATCAAGCAAATACGGAAATATTTCTACTATTTCTGTCGTCTCGGTGTCTTCTGGTATTGAAGGTTCTGTAGGTTCTTCTTCCATTTTTTGCCCTCCATGTGGCTTTTTTTATTTTAATTTACATTTTTGTGAAGGTTTATTTATTTTAAATTATTTATTATTTCTTGTATGCAAAAAATTAGACTTCTTCGATAGTTCCCCCAGTGATTAAAATCAGGTTCTTTAGCATCGCAGTAGCATTATTTACATTTTCTAATACTTTGCTTTTTTCTCCTCTTGATGTTAGATGAATTTCAACACGTACTGCATCTTTCCAACTTAACGGATTACTTTTAATATAAACACTTGGATAGGTCTTCATCACCTTATCAATCAAAATCGCAATTTCAGATTCTATTAGATCTACTAAAAATTTAGCATCAGCTGTGGCGATATCTCCAACCATTTTAAAAATGATATCAGCGACGCTTTGATCAAACATAGCTTTTAATTCTGCGGGTACACCTGGTAAACAGATTATGTTAACGTTTTTTTCCAGTTCCAAAAAAACTCCAGGTATGCCTCCTTCTGGATTTGGTAGCATTTTGCTATCTTTTGGCTGATAAGCCATTTTTCTTGCATACTCAGATACCTTGTTTTCTTTGATGTCGCCACGCTCGTAAAATAGTTTATGAACTCGTTTAATTTCGTTTAGGATCTCTTGGACGAGAATAAGTGGTCTATTCGTTGCTTTAGCTACAGCTTCTAATGTCATGTCATCAAAAGATGCACCAAGACCTCCTGAGGTAATAATGATATCTGGTTGTCTTTTGATCATATATAGTAGCTCATCAGAGATCTCTTGTAGATCGTCCATTACATTAGCCATACGGGTTACTTGTGCTCCAAGTGAATAGATACGTTTTGCTAACCACTGAGCATTGGTGTTAAGCGTTTTTCCGATAAGGAGTTCATTTCCAGTAAATAATAATTCAATATTGACAGTCATCTTAGTTCCTCATTCAATTATTTCTTCACTAATATCTTGAAATTAATTTTTCTTACTCAGTTTCTTCGATTATTTTTCCGCCACCATTCACAACAAGTTTCTTCAACATAGCTGTAGCCTTTTCTACATTCTCTGTAATATGTTCAATCTTTTCCCCTTTTGATGTAAGATGAAATTCTACACGAGCAGTATCTTCCCAACCGAGTGGGTGGCTTTTGATATACACGGTAGGATAAGCTGTTGTCACTTTGTCTACCAAAGCTGCCATTTCTGATTCTATAAATTGCTCTGTCTTAAATCGTGCTTCAGCCATTTCAATATCTCCAGTCATTTCCATTATTATTCTAGCAATACTCTGGTTAAAAATGGCTTTTAATTCCGCGGGAACTCCTGGCAGGCAAAACAACTTAACACCCTTGTACTCTTCTAGTTCCAAGAACACACCAGGAGCAGTTCCTATATTATTTGGCAGAGGTATGCTTCCTTTGGGAAGATATGCCATTTTTCGTTTATATTTTGAAAGTTCTTTTTCTTTTGAAATTCCTTTGTTGTATTTTTCTTCGTATATTTGGTAAAGGAGAGTTAATACCTCTTGCGACAGCTCTAGCGGTCTCTTAGTGGCTCTTGCTACGGCATCCAATGTTAAATCGTCAAAGGTAGGTCCTAAACCTCCGGACGTAATTACAATATCAGGTTTTCTCCCTATTACTTCTAAGAGAGCTGTTGAAATGTCATCTAGCGTGTCTCCAACACTCATCATCCGGGTGATTTGAGCCCCCAATGAGTAAATTCGTTTTGCTAACCACTGGCTGTTTGTATTAAGCGTTTTTCCAATGAGAAGTTCATTTCCTGTAAATATCAATTCTACTGAAACTTTGTGCAAATAGTTTTCCTCCCTGATTACAAAGTTTAAATTAATTAGTTTCAATCAAAACTAGATAATGATAAAAGTCTATTGATATAACAAAATTCTTCTTTTAAGCAAAATCGTGAGCAGCTAATGTGATTTAAAATAATCTTTTAAGCTTATTGTTCTTCAAAAGTAAAACTTAAAATGCTTGGGCATCCAGAAGTGTCTACAACTCTCTTTTTGTGATACTTTTTCTTTTTATTTGCTAAGAACGAACATTTTTCTTCCATGATTTTCCCATTATCGCCCAAGAAATAATTCTGTTTCGCATTGGGATGATCTTCTTGTTTAGGTTCATGGGAGCCTACAAAATCATAAAGAATTTTTTTTATTAGTGGAAACTTATATCTAGGTACTCTTTCTAGTTTGCTAAATTCACATTCATTTCGAAGAATACTCCAGATTCGTTTATTGTCATAGATGTCATAATATAGTTGAATCAAATCTCTTATTTCTTTGATCTGCGAGTCTGAAAGAAAAACGTATTCAGCAAACTTCAGTTCCAACATCTCAACCCTTTCTTCAAGAGATTTTTCGATAACTCTTTTTTTGATCTTTTCCTCTACTATTACTCTTCTTTCGATTGTCTCTTCAAATCTCTTATCGGTTATTTTCACTTTTTAACACCGAGAGGAGGTTGTTCTTAATTTAGGGACTGTTAATTATTTCGATCTTGTCCACATTGCTATTTCCCATAAATCAGCGATTTCTACTTCTGCTTGAGTAAGTGTTCTTATCTCCCTCAAACGTAATTTGAGCTTGTTTAAATCCAATTTTTCTTTATTATTCCTGTAGATATTGCTTTTTTTCTTTTTTTCCATATTTATCACTTTTTAATCGGTTTTCAAACACTTCAAGGCAAATTAAACTTCCATTTCTACTTTTAATATTTAATTTTTATAATGTTTAAGTGGTTTAAATCGCCTCCCGTTATCCCTCTTCAGCGCGCCCGTAGTTCACCAGAATGATAAGATATTTATGCTTAGAAGTATACTAAATAGAAAATGGGCTAACTGGTAGGACAGTGTGAACCATAGATTGTTTCTAATTGATACATTTTTATTGGGGAAACTGGGTTAGCCATTGGGGTTGGCTAACTCACCCAGTTGGCCCTCGTTATAATTTAAACCTACGATTTTTCAATTTGACTTTCGAATGTTACACATTAT
>JBHLOP010000151.1:0-5437 GCA_048940375.1 Promethearchaeota archaeon
TTTCCTTCGCAATCAATGACTTTAACAACTCTTGGCTCAAGTAAACATTTTGACTTTGTTTCAGGAGTATAGTAGGGACAATCACCTACATTTGAGCTAAAATCTTCAAGTAAGGCAGTAATTCGGTCTTCTCTTACTCTAGGATCAAGTTTACGATGATAGTCGGGTTCTGTAGCAGAAATCATATCATTACAAAGACGTAATTGCTCTTGTGTGGTTTGGAAAGACTCATTGTATTTTTTTATCAATGAAATTGCAATAGAAGGAGACAGTACTGCGCTCTGAAACGCTGAGAGACCCACATAAATCTCAACGAGCAATTCCACAAGAGACCCTTGAAATTCTTTATATACCTCTTCAGGAAAAAACCTCGCGTTCGAGGAATAATATTCCCAAAAGATATCTATTAAATGGAGTAAAATATCACAGTTTTGCATTGTTTTATCAAGGTTTTTTTTGCTTATATTACTTACATTGTTGTTTAGTTCATCCATGGCGTTTCCTATGGCATTTAATCGGATTGTGATAGCTCGAGGATCAAATTCCATGACAATCCCTCTTTTAGAATTTGATTCTTGCCTTAACATGAATATTAATAGTGGTATCATTTGGACTATATGGAGGTAACTCTTCGATAAAATTAATCTTGAATTAAGGATAGCACGTATTAGAAGCTGGGTTTTGAATGAAAACGATGAAACTAATCAAAGAGCGTAATTTTGTTAGAAAAAATTGGCGAGAAATGGATCTTAGAGTCGCACTATGCTATCCTAATAAATATCATATCGGAATGAGTTCATTTGCGATCCATCTAATCCAACATCTTTTTAATTCCAGAAATAATGTAGTTTGTGAGCGTGTCTTTTTACCGTACACAAAAGCGCAACCAACTTCAATAGAGTCAAACCAACCTCTTAAAAATTTTGATCTTATTGGATTTTCTGTACAGTTTGAAACTGATTACCCACATATCGTTCAAATGCTTCTTGATTCTTTCATTCCTCCCTATGCCAGAGAACGAGATGGTAAAGAATATCCTCTTGTCATTGGTGGTGGACCGTGCATTTCTGCTAATCCCGAGCCTATAGCAGATTTTTTTGATTTACTAGTAGTTGGTGATATTGAACCAGTACTTGATGATATTGTTAACCACTGTTTGAAATTTAAGAATCCCAGAAGTCATCTCAATGAATTATTGGATACGTCTGGTATATATCTACCATCATTAAACCAAGATACTATAATGAGTGTCTGGGTAAATGAAATGAACAATATCTTACATCCTTTGCAGCAAATTGTCCCGTTGGTTGAGCGTAAAGATAAAATCTCTCCGGCATTTGGAAAAACATTTCTCATGGAAATTTCAAGGGGATGTGGCCATGGTTGTCGTTTTTGCCTGATTGGATACACAAACAGACCTTATAGAGAGAGATCTCTTTCTATTGTGGAGAAAATAGTTGACAGAGGAACCAAATTAACTGGTGTTGAAAAAGTATCATTGATTGGTGCTGCGATATCTGATTATAAAAGACTTGAAGACATTTGCTGGTATATCGTTCACTCAGGTTTAAATTTATCTCTTTCATCTTTACGGGCTGATCGTGTGACTTCATCACTTATTGAGGCAATTACTGCAAGTGGGCAACAAACAATTGCGTTTGCTCCTGAAACAGGCACAAATGCACTTAGATCTTGTACACGAAAACAGATGACAAATGATGATATCATTCGAGCTGCGGAAATTTCAGCGGGATCTGGAATTCATCATCTGAAACTTTACTACTTAATAGGTTTACCAAAGGAAGAAGAAGCTGATTTGAAAGGAATAGTTGATCAGGTAAAAGAAATCTCACAATTTAAATTTAAAAGAGGTTTATCTTTAAGCATAAACCCGTTTGTTCCGAAGGCACATACACCTTTTCAATGGGATTCGCAACCTCCAATT
Organism: Promethearchaeota archaeon; assembly: GCA_048940375.1. GTDB lineage: Archaea > Asgardarchaeota > Sifarchaeia > Borrarchaeales > Borrarchaeaceae > Borrarchaeum. The sequence continues at coordinate 1,946 of JBHLOP010000151.1, forward strand.
GAAATTCTTAGGGGAAAAAAACGGTTTCTTGAATCTGCCTTACGAAAGTTTGCTCCAAAGATTGATATAAAATTTCTCGATTTTAGATGGGGTAAGATACAATCCCTTCTTTCGCGCGGAGATCGGAACTTGAGCGAAGTAATAAAAACTGTAGCAGAGCGCCATATTACACTTGGTAGTTGGAGAAAGGCTTTATCTGAAGCAAATATCAAATTAGAGGAGTACTCAAATCGTTTTTCTTTATATGATGAGCTGCCTTGGGATCATATTCTGCTTAATTTTCGTAGAGAATCATTGATTAAAGAACGAATGCTTGTAGAAAAAGGAAAATAACTATCTCTTCTCAATTGATTATAAGCACAACTTATGGATAACATGTAATCTGACTTTCAATAGTGAAGTATATATAGGGATATTACTATATGAACTGTTCTGACGACGAATCAATTGCTTGTGGGATGTCTGTGGAATACAAAGAGGTCAAGAAGAAGTATCCATCTATTTACAAGGAACTTCAATTAGAAACTTCAAAAGTGCGCATAAATAGTTATCGCTCTGATACAAACACTGGAGAAGCTGCAGCTGAGTCAGGACATAATCTTACAGGATATCTACCTGACGTTATTGACTATGTCAGACGTTGTGATAATGAGAAACAAGCAAAAGAGATTATTCAGTTTCTTAAGAAACGGGGTGAAATTTCTTCTCAATATGCAGATCGTCTCATGGAACAGCTTCTAAAACACGGTGTACGCAGTTTCGGAAGTAAAAAGCATCCTGGTTGGTATGAGCAAATGAGAAGTCACGAAAAGTTGTAAAAGACTTCTAATTATACATTTATGCAGCAGTTTCAGAGATGGGCTCAGGTTCAACTTCGGGAATCACATCAGGTACCCGTGTCACCTTAGATTTCATGATTTCACATTTTCTCAAAGCAGTTATTTTCTTTGCTGCATTATAGATTTCGCTGCCAACCTTTCCCAAAACAACTTGCTGTACAAATTGTTGAAATGTAAGTTCTTCTGCCTTTTTTTGGATGATATCTTCCATGATTTTCCGAATTATGTGTTGTTGTGTTGTTTTAGCACGTGATAATGTAAGAACAATTGCTGTGAGTCTTAGAGTATAGCCATCTTTTGTCGTCACATTAAAAATACCATCAATTCTAGAACTACCTCTTCTGATAAGGGAACGTAAATAATCTCGCGTGAAAACATGGCCTTGATACTCTGTGTATGCGATTTTGTTTTTGACTTCGTTAATTTGAAAAAGTAACTTCACATGAATTTGATTAAAATCATTAGTAATATCGTATAATGTGGTTTCGACCCTTCTACCCACGATTTTTTCTGGATCAATCGCAATAGTCTCACCAATATCTAGATTGCCAAAATAGCTGGGCGTTTGAATCGTATACCACTCTTTGCTTTTCCACTTATCTACGGTCCGTCTACGTCGCTTAGACAACTTCTATCCTCCATAAACATTTCAAAGGACGATGATATCTCAACACTTATTGAAATGATCGTCATTTATTCCATAAATGATCTTAATGATGTAAGATATCGAATGTGAAAAGAATTTAAAAGTTTTGTTTCTCTGCAGATATAGAAAATGATGGAGTGTTTATAAGAAAACTTAGGTGAGTCTCAGATAAACTCCCTAAGTTTAGAAATCAATAATATAGGTGAATTATCTTCCTGGTGCTAAGAAAAACGCCATAATTAGCTTTTCTTTACCTGTATTTCGAATATAGTGTTTTGTCCCTTTAGGTATCCATAATGCATCACCAGGACCAATTAGTGTTTCTTTTTCGTCATCGCCATACCAGACAGTTCCCGAACCACTCACGCAGTAGTAAACCTCATCTTGAGGAGGTTCATCATGGACATGGGGATCTAATCCTTCCCCCGGTTCAAAATCCCCCATAACAAACATACACGTTTTACTTCCTATTGTATCCTTTGTGAAAAATATTCTAATAGATCCACCTAAGCTCTTTTTTACTTCTGCTTCATTAAAATTCAACTTTTTTACTTCTGACATTTTAAATCACCATTCTTTGTTTTCATGACTTTTAGTATTAAATCATTAGGGGTAATTTAACAATCATTCTGCGAGTTTATTGCCTTGTTCTGACTGACATTTTTTCTCATTGTCGATTTCTTCTTTCTCACGTATTTGAATTAGTAGCTTATCAAGAGTTTTAAGAAAAGGTTCAACTGACTCAGGTGCTTCGACATTTATCTTTAAGAAATCATCATCGTTTTGTTCAAAAGTAATATTAACTGTTGGATGATCTTCTGTCCCTTTTTCCTTTAAATGAAGAAATATTTCTTCCACAAAACTAGGAGATGGGTACTTAATCTTTAATTTTGCCTTAATTTGTTCAATCAACTTATCTGGCGTCTTGGACATTTTTAACAGTCTCTAATTTTGCATATTGTTTGTCTATATTTTCACGTACTAATTTTATGTATTCTTGCTCTTTTTCCAAAGGTACTCTTGCGCCTGCAGCTATGTCATGCCCACCTGCTTCCACACCTTCTATGTTTTGTGCAGCGTCACTAAGTGCTTTTCCGATGCTTATGCCCTTGCTCACTAATTTCTCAGTTGAACGACCTGAAACTTTAATAAAGCCTTCACCTTCCTGAAGTGCTATTCCAAGGACGATCTTTTCAGAAGAGAGCATGTTGTTGCTTCTAGCAAGTCCTATAACTGTGCCAATTATTCGATCATCCACAAGTTTTTTTCCATCGAAAATCTGTACATTTTTAAAATCTACTATTCTATCGGTATTATCACTAATGAGTGAAATGTGGTCAGAAAGTCGAGTTCGATATTTTGAGAGTATGTCCTCTGCATCTTTATAGGCTCTTTTACGGTCTCCCATACAAAGCGCAAGGCCCACACCTGCTGAACCCATTCGGCCACATGCATTTAGGCAAGAAGCAAATTCTCGTGCGTCTTTTAAAATCCCGCCTTCCTTTTCTTTAACTAGTGTATACACATTTCCAACAATACTCTGCGCTTCTTCTGATGAAACGCCATGCTGTAGACTCCTTGTGATGAGGGCGCTAACTAATTTCGTGCGTTCCTCAGTATTCAAATCGGCCATTGACCTCCATTCATCTCCCTTTTTTAATGGAATTTGAAGCTCCACTAATAACTTAAAGCAAGCATCACGGTTTCCAGTAATACTTGGAATATAAGGATCAGTTGTATATTCTAAAGCGGTATGAACTGGTCGTGTCATTCTACCAAATAGCCTAAGATCCTTTTTAACCTCAAGAACTTGTGCATCTACTGCTTCGTTAACAATTTTTTCATTTAATCCCGTAAATGATCCTTGCTCACCTTTATCTTGCCGATCTCCGATGGAGCCAACAACAGCTAAAGCGGATAAATCATTGTTTTTTTCATGTATGGCCTTTGCTACAAAATAACTCACACCCGCGCCACTTATATCGTATGATCCATTGATTTCAAAAA
>JBHLOP010000152.1:0-5377 GCA_048940375.1 Promethearchaeota archaeon
TCCGTCCAACTAGTAATAGTGACGTTCGTGATGGTGACGTTGGTTCTACCATTTAAGTAGAAGCCATAACCATATCCAGAACCTTGCAGCGTATAGCCGTTGCCATCTATCACTATGTTATCGGCTTCGACCACTATTGCTTCATTGACATCATCGGTAAAGGTATAGTCAGAGTTGATGTAAAGCGTTGAAGGCTCTTCTTGAATATAGACATGATGGTGTTCGGAGATGTCTTGCATATATGTATATTGTCCATTTGAATCAGTAGTGAATTCCTCCATGAGATAGCCTTCTTGATAGCGGTAGTATTTGGTGTTGGGTTCAAAATTAGACAATGTTATCTGGGTTGATGTCGCCTCAGAGGCCATCTCGACATGAAAACTAACCAGTCTTGGTGACGCTTCAAGAACAAGCTGGATTGGTTCAGAACTATCTAAAATGATGTTTTGGTAATTACTGTCCGTGAGTTCAAAGTGCATGCCTGTACCCTTAAGCCATTCAGAACTTTTGAATTCTGAAGAGGGACTCTGAGATTCTTCAGGATTCGGAATAACATGATCTTCATACTCCTCCTGAATCACAGAGAGATTACTTTCATCATTTTCTGATAAGTAATTTTTCATTATTAGATTTTGATTATTATCTAAAAACAATTCCCAAGATTCAAATATTGAATTAGAAGGATTCTTATTTCCCTTAGGAACATTATTAATAGTAATATTATAGCTTACTGCTTTACGATTACCCATGACGTCAAAAGACTCCAGTTTTAAAGCATGAACTCCATCAGAATATTTTGTCGTATTTAATTCAGTTCTAAAGAGATCGTCTGTTTCGCTATTGGACATATCAATCCAAAGGGTTTCATCTATTCTATATCTGACCTTACTTACACCGCTCCCTTCGTCGGTTGATCTAACAGTTAAGAGTGTTTTTTCAGAGAGGATTGTTGTCGAAATATCCGAAGGATACAGTAAAAGTAAATTGGGGGCTGTATTATCTACATTAATTATAATTAAAGAGGTATCAATTTTTCCATAAGTATCTCTCACCATGATCGTGATATTATACGTCCCATCAAGAACCTGTGAGGTATTCCAATCGCAGGTGAATACTCCTGCAAACATATCATTGTCGTTTTGTAAGAGTTCTTCCCAAGTATTACCATTATCAAAACTAAGTGTAACATTATAGATGCCCTGATATGTTTTGACATGCGCAATTATGTCTACTTCTCCAGCAACATAATCATTATTTGAGGGCGATGTGATGGTCACTTCAGGTTTTCGAATATCATAAGCAGCAGTATATGAGAAACAGCCTAGAAACAATATTAAGCAGAGTGTAATACTCAAAATTATCATAGATTTATTGCTTGAACGACGCTTTTTTAAACGTAAAACAGAAGAAAAGACTTGGGCCATCCCAAACTTCATATAAAGATCCCCCCAGGATATAAGGAATTGTCTACTTAGACCTTAAATTAGATAAATGAATACATCCGTACAAATTATTATTTAAATAATAATAAAATATACAAATTCCTATTGCTTTGTTTGTATATAAATAGTTATTGAGTATGGGGGGATTGTTTGAAAAGAAAATTAACATTGGCTCTTTCCTATTGCTTTGTGCTTGTCTTTAACTCTTTTGCTTTGTCTTAGTATTGTTTTCCATATCCTCCCTCCCGATAGCAACGATCCTATCGGGTGTCGTATCATAGTACTTCAAGAAGTATTCTAAGGCTCGTAGATATCCTTCTTTTGTAGTTAGTGAAGTATATTCATCTATCCATTTCCTGACTTCATCGTACTCTAATAACCATTCGTAAGAATGACCTCCCTTCGTATATCGTCCATATCCATTGCGTTGTCTCAATTTTTCCTCCACCTCTTCATTAATAAATCATTTAGAGAGATATTTTTTCGAGTGGTTAGGATGCATCATAAATATTTAAGACATTTGGATATTTTTATGAAAAACCTTGTAAAGGTAGATGATTCCAATGAGTGGAAAGCTGCAAAAAAGACTGAGAAGGAAGTAGTAGACCTCATAGCACAGGTTGGAGGGACAATTACAGGAGAACATGGGATAGGTTTGATCAAAAGCCCATTTGTTCCTACAGAATTGGGAAACAGTTTGGACATAATGAGGGCTATTAAGCAACTATTCGATTCCAATGGAATACTAAATGCTGGCAAGCTCTGTCTAGATAAGTTATCACTTGAAGAGCCTCCTCATTCTGCTTACTCAAAATATACACCTGAATAACTTAAGGACGATGATTTTATGGACGAGACAGCATCAAATAGTGACGAATTGACAAAGCTTAGAGATGAAGTAATAATCTGTACAAATTGTGGATTATGTAAGGCAGTTTGCCCAATTTTTGAAGAAGACAGACGTGAACCGTTCAGCACAAGGGCTAAGATGATCTTAGCGTATTTTCTCTTATCAGGTCAAATTGAATTAGACGACACCGTAGTATCGAGAATCTATCAATGCACCACATGCAAAAATTGTACATACACTTGTATGTGTGAATTAGATGTTGCAAAAATTATTGAGAAATTACGAAAATTATTAGCAGAAAGGGGACATGCGACGAATGTATCGGCTGAACTAGTCACAAATATCGAGAAAACGCATAACCCGTTTGGGGAAGATCCTAAAGTACGCAATAACCTCCTTAAACTTGTCCAAGAAGAAGATTAGGGGTACAAAACATGTTAGTGTATTACGTGGGTTGCATGGCGACATACAGACTACCCAGTATTGCAAAGAGCACGATTGAAATTTTAAAAGAGAGTGGAATTGATTTCACTGTTTTAGGAGACAAAGAATGGTGCTGTGGCTCAGTGGCCTTACGAACAGGACACATTGATATCGTAAAAAAACTGGCAGAGCATAATGTAGAGGCGATCAAGAAATTAGGCGCCGATCGAGTTGTTACGGCGTGTGCAGGTTGTTATAGAACATTCAAAGTTGATTATCCAGAATTACTTGGCACAGACGACTTAGATTTTGAAGTCCTTCATATTCCAGAATTACTTCACGAATTAATTGAAACTGGAAAAGTGGAACTACAACAATTAGATAAAACTGTAACGTTTCACGATCCATGCCACATTGGGCGTCATATGGATCTCTATGAAATACCAAGGGTCGTTTTGAAAAAAGTACCTGGTTTGGAATTAGTTGAAATGGAACGAAATAAAGAAAATGCGCGATGCTGCGGTGCAGGCGGTGGTGTACGTTCTGCTTTCAGGGATCTTTCAAGAAACCTTGCAGATAGAAGAATAGAAGATGCCGAAGAAACCAAAGCCGAGTTATTAACAACGGCATGCCCATTTTGCACTTACAATCTAAGAGAAGCCGTGGACCGAAATGGAACTGATATAGAGATGCTTGATCTCCCTGAATTATTTGTGAGACTCATTAGAAAAAAGAGTCGTAAATAAGTTTGTTGTGATGACAAATCTCTATTTTGTTAAAAGGAAATCTCTGTTCCTATGTTCTTCTTTTTTGCCGCCAGATATGCATGTTTTGCGGCGCTTGCATCCTGAATTGCCATGCCAACCGATTTGAAAAAGGTGATTTCGTCTTCTGATGTCCTTCCTGGTTTTTTTCCGATAACAAGATCGCCTAATTCCGCGTATATATGCTCTTTTGTTATATCTCCATTCTTTAATGGTATAATAAGGTCTCCTGCTTCACTAAACGACGCTTCAAAAGAATCAACGACTACCTTAGCCTTTTTTACAGTGATAACATCCACTTCTTGCATTTCAGGAGTGTAACTGCCAATGCCGTTAATATGCGTACCCGGTTTAATCCAATCCCCAGAAAATGTAGGAGTCTTCGACCATGTAGCTGTTAGAACTATATCGGCGTTTTCTACAGCTTCTTTACTGCTTTTTGCTATGCTTACAGGAATATTCAATTTTTCACTCATTTGTTTTACAAACGCTTCTTGCCTCTCGATTGGATCTATAGAATATACTTTTGCTTGTTCTATAGATCTTACTTCACATGCTGCCCATAATTGAGTAGCTGCTTGAACTCCAGTACCGATAAGAGCTACATTTTCTACATTTTTCCTAGCTAAATATTTAGTGGCAACTCCACTAACTCCCCCCGTTCTCATAGCAGTTAGATAACTTCCATCCATAATGCTAACAATCTGTCCAGTTTTTGGATCAATTAAGAGAACCGCAGCATTAATTGTTGGGAGATTGTAGAGCGTTGGATTATTTTTGAATACTGATACAACTTTACAGCTCATAGCCTCCATTTGTTCTAAATATGCTGGCATAAAAAGAACAATGCCTTCCTCTTTTTCGACTTCTATCGGAACTCTTAGCGGAACTTTTGCAGTTTTTCTAGCAAACTCATCAAATGCTTGTTCAACAACTGTAATTGCATCAGTCATTGTTAAAACGGACTCTAAATCTGAACGAGAAAGGAATAACACCATTTTTCTAACCTCAAATTGTAGTATATTGCCTATATTTATGACTCTCATTAATTAAATGATTGTACTCTAAATGTCGTCGTTTTTTATTTGACTCGTGAAGGTTTATCAAAGCACCTCTCCGACAAAATATGATAAATTTCAAAGCAAATTAACAAAAGCACATTTTCACTTATACGTTACTCTCACTCTGAGTTTAAATTTGAGAATGCATTTGAATATACTGATGAAACGCTACTACTTATTGTAGATTGAAATTTGAGGATTAAAAATGTCGGACGAAGCGTTAAGAAACAAAGTAAAGGAACTTTCTAACAAATGGAAAGAATGTAGGGATTATCAATTTATTCACGAGGCACTACATACTGCTAAGCAGATTAAAGAAGATAAAGTCCAAGTGTTTTTAGCAATATTACACGACATTGCCGAAGTATGTGCTGAATGTTGACAACATGTTGAGGGATCTCCTTGAGGTCGTATTTATGAACCTGTCTTGTAGACTATTTCAATCAGTCATTTCAATTTGTTGCTTTTTCAACTTAAACCTTTCAAAAATGGGATACAATTAAAAAAATCCTTTTAGAAGGGCAGAAGTTGTGGAATCATAGGAATATAGATCGTTAGTATTTGCACCCAGAGGGTTGCTGTATTAAAGGCACCGGTATTGAATTTGAACCACAGACAGAAGGCATATACTAAAAGTGTTATAGCCAAAAATGCGATTTCTCTTGCATGAATTCCTACATCTTCCATGAACGTACGCTTTTCGGGAGCTCCAAATCCTCGACTTTCGATTGCAATTTCTAAATCGTTCGCTTGTCGCAGAAGTATAAGCACTAGGGGCGTTGTAATTGGTATGTAAGCACTAATTGCTTTTTTGATGAAATTCATTTTGTCGATATT
>JBHLOP010000153.1:0-5366 GCA_048940375.1 Promethearchaeota archaeon
AATTCGGCAAAATTGACTAAATCTGTACGTAAAACGGAAATAGCTTCGTCAACACCTTCTTCAGTGATTGTATCATAACTATTGATAAAGATTTGAACTGAAGCTGATTTTTTCTTTTTCTCATAAATTACAGCGCCTTCTTTGCCTACATGCCAATAGAATTTCTCTTTTTCATCTAGAAGATATTTTACATCTCCAATATCTTCAACCTGCTGAAAGATAAGGTCTTGGAAATTTTTTAGCACGATGTCTGATACTTCCGTGATCACCGCTTCCTCAAGAACATCCTTTTTGAACTCTTCAGCTAAGCGCGCCTCGAGCTCGAACACTGTTTCTGTAAGAATAGTTTCAAACCTCTTGCTTTCTAGGCCAACCAAAAGTACGCCGATAATATGTGCTCCATATCTGAAAATTAAGAAACTATCTCCATATTTCATAGTCATCTCGTTTAATCCTGTTTCTACGTCAGAAGGGAAAGTCGTTTCAACGACTTTAGAAATAGTTTCTACAAACCCACTGATTGTATCAGCATCTATAGATCCATTCTTTATCAATTCTTTCCAAACTAAAACCCGTTTTGTTCTTGAATGAAGAAAGAAGAATGATTGTAGCATATAATCCCCTCATGGGTACTTTGTTTAGTATAATGCATATATGGGTATTTAACTGTAAAAAGATTTCGTCTTTAGCTAACTTTTTAAATTGTTTTTGAAAAACTATTTCCATCTATGAAGAGCACAAGATTTAAACGTCATTTTAAATAGCTATTTCACTTAATTAAAAGAAACTCATTAACTCATAGCAGGTAAAAATGTAAAGTGAAATACCGCCCAACATGTTGGGGAATTCTTGCGGAGAAATTTATAACTAAAAAGTGGTATAATTCACGCACTCTTTTAATTGGTGAGGTATCAACAGGTATGGATACAAGAATGGATGCACGAAAATGGATTTACTTACTATTTATAGTAGGTTATATTCCTGCTGTGTGGGTTTTATTTCCAGGTATCCCCACAGGCGATGATACGAGTACTCACTTAATTTTTTCCATATTTATGATCAATGAACTGAAAATAGCAGGTCATATGCCCGAATGGTTTCCCTATTGGTATTGTGGTATCATTGCATTCCCGTTTTACGAGCCAGGATTTCCTTTAATTATCAATGATTTGCATTTATTCTCGGGGATAGATCCTTTTCTATCTTACAAGATGTTTGTATTTTTTTCCTATGGGTTAGTCAATTTTTCATTGTATATTCTTGCACATAGTTTTGAATTAGACGAGAAAACTACAGCTGTAACATTATTGCTCTTTCAACTTACGAATGGTTTCTTTTATCAAGTGATAAGAATTGGTGGGTCAACAACAGCAATTGGACTATTCTTCTTGTGTATGTATGTAACATTTTTGAAGAAGATGAAGGATGAAGTTGCACAAGCCAGCTATAAATCAACAATTCTATCGGGAATTTTTCTTAGTGCAATTTTCCTTACTCATTATACCACTTTTTTTGCAGCAATTCTTTTATTTGCACTATTTCTATTGATTAACAGAAATATTTTGATATTGAAGCATATACTAGGCAGTTTTCTCATTTTCGTTGTTTTTTCGTCACCTATACTCGTTTTATTAATTCCACAGTTGGGAATTGCGAGATTATCTTATTATCTACCTCCAGCATCACCTCTATTTCTAGTTCTTAGAAGTTATCCTGCATTTATTATAGGGGGAGTAGGTCTACTTCGTCACTTCTTGGGTGACAAAAGACTCTTAAAACTTCCTTGGCAAATAGTTGTAGGCCTATTTGTAATAATAACAGTACTTTTATTATTCGTAAATGAATTCTCTCTTTTAAACAGATTCATTATTTACGGAATGGTTGCTACGGCTTTAGGATTACTTATAATCGGCAAAAATGAGATGAATATTCCTCCAAAATTAGTTGAATTTGGAACAGTTTGGCTAATAGCATGTAGCATTATTTTTTTCGGTAGTCATTTACCATTAACTCCATACTGGCCAGAATTGGCGGAAATTTTAATTCAGAGGAATTTATCAAATAGATTTGTTATTTACGGATCACCAATTGCTGCATTATTTGGAGGAGCAACTATTTCTCACAAGCTCAATTTTACATTGTCACAAAATTGGAGAAAAGAACAGTTGCTACCATTTGTTATAATGGGTCTAGTTATTTCTACATCGACAGCGATATGGATCCCATCACTTCCTACCGGAAACGAAGTAATTCCACAGGGCATTATTGACTACTTCAATGAACAAAATGAAGAAGGTCGAATTCTTTTGGCAGGATGTGGTAACCATTTTCAATTATTACCCCTTTACACAGGAAAATCGATTTTTCAAGGACATCGACCAGAATCCGCTCAACTAGATATTTTTAGAGAAGCAGCAACTGATGTTATGGGAACTTATTCGAAGATTATTGAAAATGCCGAGTTATATGGAATTAAATGGATAATTGCAGGAACCTGGGAATTCTTTATGTTAGCGGAGTCCTCGCAAAAATTCAGAAACGATCACAGTGAATTTATTCAGAAAGGTGATAAGATAATTGCATATCGAATACTAAAGACAGATGCGAAGATTTCCTTATTAGACGTACAGCCCTCTAGTTTGCAGGACAGATTTACATATGAGCGATTGAATGTACAAGAAATTAAAATTTCTGCACAAAACGTAGATACTCCCGCGAAAATACTTGTAAAAGAAGCTTATACCCCTAAGTGGAAAGCATACGTAGATGGGAGTGAGGAAATTAAACTATCCCAGAATAATGAAACAGGTTTCATTGAATTTGAAATCCAGAAACAGGGCTCATATGAAGTCATATTGGTATTTTCTCTTTTATAGATCACTTCATTTAGATTTAAACAAAAACTCTAGATATGAGAAAAGACCGTTTTGAATAATTGAAAATGAGTGAAAACTTACTATTAAACTTCTTTTTCCGCTTCTCTTAGTACAATTAACGTTTGTTCTTCCTCAGGAGCTACAAGAATGTTCCCTTCTTGTGTATCTAAAATCAGGAAGTTATAAGATTCTTCACCTAAGGCTTGAACAACTTGTGAAGTCTTTTTAACTAATGAGGTGATCAATGCTGCGACCTTTTCGGTCTTTTCCATGTCAATGGTTGAGCTAATAGGTAATCCCTCAGAACTTGTAACAATGACGCCTTTTACACCTTTAAATGAGGCTAATTTCTTTTTAGTGCTTTCGAAATCATCTTGAGATATCATAAACAATCACATCCCATAAATAGTCACATTTATGATGTGAAAATATCTTTTGGCTAAATAATGAAATCGGTTCCTTAAAAGTCTTCGTGCTATAATTGATTATAATAGAATAGAATTTGTCACAATCGATATTCAGAAATAATAGTGTATCTTTATCCAAGGTCGATACAAATTGAAACTTATTGTCTTTGATATTGAAGGCGTCATATTTGATGATTACTACGTTCTTCATGTTGCCAAGAATTTAGGGCTTCTTGTATTTTTCAAATTCTTACTGTATTCAGCAATGTATAAACTAAGAATCACTGATGTCGAAGATGCGTTTAAAAGAATTTATAGAAGTTTTAGGGGTGCTTCCAAGTCGGTTTTCATTCAAAGTTATAAAGAGTTAAAAATAATGGATGGATGGAAACAGACTGCAGAGGCCTTAATTCAACATGGATACCATATTGCTTTTGTTTCAATTGGTTTTCCAACTTTTCTTCTTCGGAAATTAGCAAAAGAGATACATGCTGATAGCAATCTAGTTTTTGGCATAGGTTTGAAATTCATTGATGGGCATTTTTCTGGAATCATCTCTGGTGAAGTAACAAATTGTTATGGCAAAGCTATTATCGTTGAAAATCTGTTAAATCAACTTAATTTGACCAAACAAGACGTTGTTACTGTTTCAAATGACAGAAATAATATCTGTATGTTCCAATATGCGAACCTTAACATCGGTTTTAAGCCAGATCTGACGTTAAGAACCACCGCAGATGTATTAATTGGAGCGAAAGACATTGAACTTATCATGCCCCATATCATAAAAGGCTATGAGTTCAAACGCCGTGATACATCTATTACTTTCGTAAGAGAAATTAAGAGACAATTAGTACATATGTCTGGCTTTTTTGCGGTTTTTCTGTGGACGATTTCTCCGTTTTTTTCGTTTACGATTTTGTTTTCTTTAAGCGTTGCATATATATTCTCAGAATCTCTTCGAATGGATGGACTATTTATCTTTCCAGTAGAACGAATCGTCCGATATTTAGGTAGAAAAGAAGAACTTCATCTATTCGTCGTCAATCCTCTCTATTTAGTCATTGGAATTTTAACTCCGCTTCTTGTTTTTGCACCGCCAATCTCCTACGTCGCTGTAACTGTTTTAGTGTTTGGTGATAGCATTTCAACAATAGTAGGACTTAAACTCGGACGACATCACATTCCTTATAATAGAAATAAAAGCCTTGAAGGAAGCATTTCAGGGTTCATTGTAGCCTCAATCATGTCTTCCCTCTTTATTTCGCCTTTTCTTGCTATCATTGCAGCCCTGAGTGGAATGATAATTGAGTCATTACCGATTCCCGTTAATGACAATATTTCAATCCCCCTGAGCATAGGGATTATATTGTCTGTCTTGATGTTAGTAGTTTAATGGAAAAAGAAGTATTCCTTTACCAATTAATTCATCCTATTAGAATTTAGAACTCTTCACCCGAAAGAATTTTTTCCTTATGAAAAGAAATGAAATTTTTTAACCATTCTTGGCTTTCTGGAGTATGTTGGATAAATTCTATCAGACTAGTAAGACGTTTAACTGTTTCTTGATTCACATTATGTTCTATTTCGCAGGCATCGTTCTCTGCGATTTCTTCATCAATTCCTAACAATTGTAAAAACGCCTTTAATATATCATGACGTTTTCTAACAATTTCTGCGACTTTCGTTCCTTTTTCAGTCAACTTAATGGGGCTATACCTTTCTTGAGTAACAAGGCCATTTTTTTTCAACTTCTGAATCATCTCTGTGACGCTAGCTGGGCTTATCCCTAACTTTTCTGCAATATCGGATACACGTGCTTGCCCCTTTTCACTTATGAGTTCATAAATTACCTCAAGATATTCTTCTACAACTTTTTTCCGCCTCGTCATTTTTCTCAAACCTATTCCTAATTGGGAGATTAATTCAGAAAAAGTTTTTCATATCATCATAACTTCGTTTGAAAATACCGGTGGAATGGAAAGACGATAGGCTCTAGAAAAACTTACGAAGTTTTTCAGTCTACGACTCAGGACTTTTCTAGAAGATCTTCGAAAACTTCATTGAGATTAATATCCACGTC
>JBHLOP010000154.1:0-5347 GCA_048940375.1 Promethearchaeota archaeon
TTCTTAATCATTCTCTCAATAAAATCCAACAAAATATCGACAAATGCAACAAGGTCTTCACCAGGAACTAAATGGACTCGCCCTCCCGAAAAGTAGTATTTCAACTCTGCCTCCATCTCATCACCGAATTCATCACCGAAGAAAGAATAAGAAATATGAATATTTACCTGAGGGAATGCCTCAAAAGTAATTGTCCAATCTTCACCGAGACCGATGTTGTCCATTTTTCCTCCGATATCATTAACTACAAAATCCCTCAACTGATCTATTGCTAACTCTTTAAATAAAGGATATTTTGTATTGCTAAACTCTTGTAATTCTTTTTCATGAGGTCCTCGGATACCAATACCATCTATTTGTCCTATGTTCCATAGTTTTCTTTGTTCTCCCATTTTCTAACCTCTAAGTCACTTTTTTCTCGAAGTCAGTTTAAATCACATTATAAAAGAGATTTCTTAGATTTATTTAATCGCCGGGAAGTCCACTTCTGACAGTTGGAGATGAAAGCCGCTGACCTTATATAGACTTTGTGGTTATAGTAGTAGTAACAGAGTCTACGTGAAGTCCATGAAACTCACACAGAAAATCAGGATTTTTCCGACTCCAGAACAGGAAGCAGTGCTCTGGAAGCTCTCAGAGAAGTGCAGACTAATCTATAACTTTGCCCTTGCCGAGAGAAGGGCCGCCTATAGACACGGTATAAAGGGTGTGAATTACCGCACACAGCAAAACAATTTACCACTCATCAAAGAGCACTTCCCAGAGTATAAGTGGGTGTATTCTAAGGTCTTACAGTATGCTCTCAGGTCACTAGCTGCTGATTACGAGTCTTTCTTTGCCCTTCGAAAAAACGGGCATATCGATGCCTGTCCCCCGCGATTCAAAGGCAAAAACTACTTCACCACTATGGTGCATAACCAGTCGGGGTTCAGGATCGAACCTGGACAGATTAGTTTTTCCCACAAATACAATGATGTACCACTGGAGTTTGCCATCCCTGACAAATTTTCTTTTGATGATAAGCAGGTAAAACAGGTCGCTATTTCTTCATACAGACGTCAATATTTTGTGAACATTACCTACGAGTTGGAAGAGCCTCCCTATGTGGACAATGATCGTTATCAAGCCATCGATCTAGGCATTACCCATATTGTTACGGCAGTAAATTCCAAGGGCAAGTTCTTGGTGGTGAACAATCAGCGCCCGGACAAATATTGGAATCCGAAAATCGCCAAGGTACAATCGAGGAAGGACAAGTGTAAGAAATTCAGCAACAGGTGGAAATTACTCAATCAGATCAAAAACAAGTACGAACGGAAGAGGGATGATCAGACGCGTGATTTCCAGCACAAACTCAGCAGGAAACTAGTGGAAAACACCAAAGCAAACACTCTGATCGTTGGCCAACTAGAAGTCAGACATATGGCACAGTCGAACAAGATGCCAAAACCCATGAGAGCGGGGTTGAACCGCGCCACACAGAACACAGGGGCGCTGGGACGTTTCGTGCATTTTCTAACCTACAAATCGAGGCGAGTAGGTAAAAGGACAATAGAAATTGACGAACGCAATTCTACCAAAACCTGTTGGGTGTGCGGTAAACTGCATTTTATGCCAATTTGGAAACGAGTTATGAGTTGTGATTGTGGTAACGTGATAGCGAGAGACAAAAATAGTGCGATCATCATCATGAAACATTACCTATCACAGAATGCCAAGTGGACGGGCTATCGGGTATTTCTCGATAATCTGCGACACACAGCCAAATGTAAAACGAAAGTTTCTCCCGCAGTAGGGAGTTAGGAGGACTCGCAGGAAGCCCCATCCGTCAGGGTGGGGTAGTTCACGCAAATACAAAACTAAGCGATGCTAGACTTATTGCAGTGAGAGCAAATACTATTTCTATTATAATGAGCGCTTTTACTAACTGTTTTTCAGTCATTGGTGTGAATTTAAGGAGTATATGAGCAACTGCAGGATATTTTGGCGGTTCAAGAGTCCCATCGGCTCTGATTTTTGTATCACCATACAGTTTGCGACCTTGAAATTTGACTGTGGCTTTCATAAAGAAGTCAATGATGTAGGGAATAAACAAGATAACAAGGTAGAAAGTAAGTTGAGAAACAAGGGCAACGCACGCTAAAACAGTTCCTATCGTTAATGTAAGGGTATCTCCAGGAAAAGTCTTGCTAGGGTACCAGTTATAAAAAATGAAGCCAATTAATGCACCAGTGAATGGAACCAAGAGCGTTAGAAACGATACTCGTCCTGATATTGTGAGAATTATAGCAAGTGCTGCTGATGTGATGATTCCAAGGCCAGTTTCAAGACCATTGAATCCAGCAAGCATGTTAGTTAAATTAGAAGAGACTACTACAGTAAATGCGATAAGAATGAGGAAAAGCCAGCCTATATCCAAGGTTCCTAGAAAGGGTAATGTTACTTTTGTGTCATGGAGTACAAAATAAAGCGGAATACTTGCAGCGGCACAAAAAATTGTTTTTTTCAGTTGCGAAATTGCTTTTAAATCATCGAAAATGCCAATCAATGTAATCAAGGAAATTGTGAACAATATAGCAATTAATTGGAGTATATTTAGTAGATCGAAAAAGAAAATGGGAATAAGAAGGCTTGCAAAAATTGCTATGACTGGAGCGATCCCCCCAAAAGTCGGTACCTCTGTTGGTTCATTTTTATGTACGTCTCTACTGGTATATCCTCTAGTAATTAGGAATCTATTTATGTAAGGCGTGATTAAAAGAGTGAGCAAAAAAGAAACTGCGACTTCGCTGATTAGAATAGATCCCAGCATAATAATCCTCATTAGAGTCCATTAAATGAATAAATGGTTTATTTTTCTAGAATTTACTATAAAAGACTTTGATGCAGTAATCATTCAGACCTTTAAGATTCTTTCGATACCCTGTCATTATGGTTCGTAGATTTAAGCCAAAAGGTTTTGGTATAAACAAATGATGAAAACTGGAGAGATGCTTAAACTCCTGAGAATCTCCTACTCGATACTCTACCGGTGGGTCGCAGAAGGACTCATTCGGCGTAAAACGATGGGAAAATCAATGGATACTGTGATGAAGATTTTTACCAGTCACCTACCGTAGCTAAGGAAGAATTAGTGTAGTTTTCTGGATAACGAAGCCATAGAACACCATGAACAGTATCTAGGAAAGCGAATAAGAAGAGGGTTATTCAGAAGCGCACAGGGGATGCTCATTAATGCCGATGTCAAAGGAGCCGGAAATATAATAAGAAAAAGCGAGCCGAACGCCTTTACGGGAGTGAAGGCTGACGGGGTAGGAGGGTGTGGTGGGTACACCCAGTGCGATGGAATTTGCTGATGAATGATGAGCCCGTACATAGTAATATGAACCATATGGTTCAAATTGCATAACCTGTTTAATCACTTATTGGGATCTTAATAATTATTATTTTCGTTAAGACGAAAAACTGAAGTATGATTTCATTACATCAAAAAACAAACGAGAAAGTGACGGTTGAATTAAAAAAGATTTTATTGCTATTGGCCAAAGGTATTTTAAGTCTGTTCTTAAAGCCCTTTCAATCCTTTTATCAGATCCACTAATTGAAAGGAGAACTGCATCAAGTTCTCGATCATTCATCATTTCAAGTACTTCTTTCCGTAATATCCATTTCCATCTGATCTCTTTTCGAGTTAAAGATGTTTTAGCGAGTTTATCATACATCTCCAATTGCTTAAGATAATCTGCCTCGTCAACAGCCGTATTTAGAGCATCATCGATAACTTTCACAGCAAGTTTAGCTGACCTCATGGATGGTGCCATCCCAAAACCTAGGATGGGATCCTGAAATCCTCCAGCTTCACCTATGAACATAAGATTTTTATAAACGAGAGTCTGCGTTCCATCGCCACATGTAACAATACCTGAAAACTTGCTGTTTTGTCTCCCGCCTTCAACAACTGATTTAAAGAACCGCAGTGTCCTTTTAAAATATTCTCCTAACTTCAATTCCAAATAATTAGGACGTGCAGATACTGCAACAGTTGCAGTTTCATCAGAATGCCCAATTATGTAACTATAGCCCATTGGAGCGATCTTCTCAGAGAAAGCACCATGAATCTCAAATGGGTCTACCTCAATATTTTCCATTACCGCCCCATAACCGATACCCTTTGGCTCAAGCACATCGACCCCAAGTATTCTTCTTGTGCGACTATTAGCTCCATCTGCAGCTAGTATACAACGGGCTTTATACTTCGCACCACTAGAGGTTATAATTTCATTTATTGTTTTGCCAAAGCCTAATTTTCGAACCTCTGAAGATGTTCTTATGTTAGCGCCTGACTTAAGAGCTAATTTATATAGGAATGTATCAATCGAATGCACTGCGCCTCTATAATGTAAATACAAAATTGGTTTTTCGAAGCGAAAAGGAATTACTGACTGACTTGGAGTCCATAAAAGGGCTTTTTTGACTTCATATTTCAAAGGCACACGAATAGGAAGTGTAGGAATTTCAAATGCGGGAAATCCTTGCATTTGAAGTTTATTATGAGCACCCAAGTTCGTATTCTTCTCAAGAACAACAACGTTAAAGCCCTTTTTACTTAGAAGAGTTGCTGCAGTGAGCCCTGCGATTCCTCCACCGATGATTGATACATCATACAATAAGATCGCCTTTTAACATATGTGAAATAGATATCTTAAAGATAATTGCTTGAAGTTTGTTTGAAGAAACTAACAGGGTTTTTATAGAGTTTGGATTAATTTCAAAGATTTTCTAAGTCTCTTTTTTCGAAAAATAATATTGCGATTCCTAAGAAGACTGTTGCATAGATCAATGCCCCAATAATTGAAATGATGATTTCTTGAGGGGGCATCGGGATTGGAGTACCTAAATCAGTAACATAGAAGAAGGGGCTAAAATAAGCTACAATTGGCGCAAATGAGGCACCAACAGAGAGCAAGATTAATAGGAGAAAGATTACAAAAGATGCAACTGCCGTTGGAACCATTTTGAGAAAATAACTTGAAACAAGAACTGTCAAAGCGATCATGATGAATACGGTAAGAACACTCGAAGCAAATGCCCTGAAAAGTAAGATCACGTTGTAATGGTTTCCGCTAAGAACCAAAAAAATGATATCTGCAAAAATAAGGGAAATTATAGTTATCAATGCATAGATTAAAACTAACGATACTGACTTCCCAATAATTATGGTGCGACGAGGAATTGCTCTCAAAAGGAGTGTCGTCAATGTTTTGTTTTCGTAATCTTCTGAAATCACACTCAATCCGATGAAAATACCAAGATAATAAGCAAGGGCTTGAGGCATAAAAAGTCTTAA